>CAZYEQ010000093.1:0-1500 GCA_964646505.1 uncultured Gammaproteobacteria bacterium | reverse complement strand
TCGGGCATTTCTCGTGGAAAAAAGAGAGGGCGAGCCTTGTCGTCCATTCGACCATTTGATACATCTTCTCGACGTTCGTCTGATTTGTTGCGTTCTTGACGTGGAGCAGCCATCACACCCGGGGTTCCGGTTACAATAACAACAGTGTCTGTCGTTGTAACCACGACAGCTGCGTTATGACCACTTCCTCGCTTTACCACCCGCACTCGACGGGCCTTAAACACATCACCCTCACGCCCACCTACAACGGCAAGCTCAGCACCAACAGTTGGCGTTGGACCGTCATATAACTCAGTATCAATAATCATATTACCGCGTTTCGTTTCAAGGGCCACATATCCTTCACCCACTTCAACAACCCCACCGACCACACCTCTATCGTGCGTGGGCGTGCTTACCGGTATGAGCGGTCGTACCACTTTGGAGGGCAAACCTGGGGCCTCACGGGAGGCGGTAATTTTTTCAGCCGCTCTTGAATACGCAATAACCCCACCTGAAAGAGCGACAAACCCCGCGACCGAAAGCACCACCACAGAAAGCGGTCGTTTATAGGAAACATCGGTTTGTAAAAAGAAGAAAAAAGCGCCCAAACACACAAACATGAGCATACCGATCAACAACAAGGGCGTCGTTTCAAAAAAGGCCGGAAGCCCGACAACACCAAACCGCAAATACTCGTACGCATGTGCGGCGCGTAACGAAAACGCTATTAAAGCCGACATGCCAATAGCTACAAAAATACTCAGAGCGATCACACCAGCTAACCCGTATTTTTCTACCACAAAAAAGAATCTTGGTCGTTGAGACACCTGACCCTGTTCAATTTTATCCATGATCGATTGTTCAATGCGTTCTTCGGTGTTCATACGATAGCACTATGTTCATCAAGATAGGTTTTGATATATGTTTTTCCTCGTGAAATAAGCGTACCCACAGTGTTCTTCGGAAGACGAAGGATGTCGCTAATCTCTTCATAACTCTTTTCTTCAAAAAAGAAGAGGATAAGCGGCTCGCGGTGTTTTGGTTTGAGACGCACCAGTGCCTTCTGAAACGCCTCAGAAAGGAGCGCGCGGTCAACTGCCTTACCCAGGTTCATTTCTCGATCGATCACATCAATGTCGTGCTCCTCAAGCGACACTTTTTCTTTAGCGTATTTTTTAATATGGTTTAGTGATTCATTGTGGGCAATACGATATATCCACGACGAAAACTTTTTCTTGGTATCAAACCCCTGCAAATTTCGGTATGCCTTAATAAACGTCTCTTGGAGGACATCAGCTCGCTCATCGGGATCAAGGATAAACTTGCGAATATAGCGTTCAAGCTTTGGTTCGTACCGCTGAATCACTTCGCGGTATAGCTCTTTATCACTCGTCCGTATCATGTCTACCAAGGCCTCGTCAGATAACGGTTCTGGCATACGTACCTTAATACAACGTAGGGAGTATTTTTCTTTCAGAGACTATACCATTATTGCTCTATGAAGCACAATTTATAGGT
>CAZYEQ010000092.1:0-1586 GCA_964646505.1 uncultured Gammaproteobacteria bacterium | reverse complement strand
CCCTCAGTTGTGCTATACTTCCGCCGTATGATTACGGTTTTTTTTATTTTTACCCTCTCGTTTCTCGGCCTCTCAGTAGGCAGTTTTGTGAACGCCTGGGCTTGGCGCACCCGTGAACGGCTCCCTATAGCCATAGCCCGCTCTATGTGCACCGCCTGCAAGGTGCCACTCACATGGTACGACAATGTACCACTTCTCAGCTTTCTTTTTTTGAAAGGAAAATGCCGTTCGTGCGCTGTACCCATTTCATGGCAGTACCCCATTGTTGAACTTCTTGGTCTTGTGGCCTTTCTTGCTGTTGGTGTTCACTATCAATTTTCATATGTGTCGTGGCCACTCATGCTGCGCGATATAACGGTAGCAGGGTTTCTTTTAGCTATTCTTGTGTACGACATGCGCTACATGGAAATTTTGGATCGTACCACACTTTTTCCAGCGGCACTTTTGTTTGGAGCGAACATCATATTTGGGTGGCAACCTTCATGGAGCTCGATGCTTGTGGGTGCTGGTATTGGCGCTGGGTTTTTTGCTCTCCAATATATTCTTTCGCGCGGCCGATGGATTGGCGGGGGAGATATCCGCCTCGGTGCGTTTATGGGGGTCATTCTCGGGAGCCCGCTTATTTGGATGGGACTATTGTTTTCATATGTACTAGGCGGTCTTGCGGGCGCTATCCTTCTTCTTATGAAAAAAGCCAACGGAAAAACCGCTCTGCCGTTTGGGTTATTTTTAGTACCAGGCACATTTTGCGCGATGCTCATTGGACAACAGTTACTAGAATGGTACCTACACCTTCTTCAATAATATGACCAAAGATAAACACACATACATTGCAAAACTCCGGGCGCAAATTGATGAGCTGCGTTATCGGTATCATGTAGAAAATGATCCTGAGGTGACCGACGCCATGTACGATGGGCTCATGAACGAGTTAAAGCAAATAGAGAAAGAACACCCCGAACTTGTTACACCTGATTCACCAACACAACGCGTGGCCGGTAAACCACTCGAATTTTTTGAAAAAATAACCCACGAGGTTTCGCAGTGGTCGTTTAATGACGCGTTTTCTTTCGAAGATATGGCCGATTGGCAGGAACGCATCTATAAGTTTATTGAAAAGGCACAAGGGAAACGCCCAACCGACCTCACCTACACATGTGAACTCAAAATTGATGGGCTTCATTTGGTGTTAACATATGAAAATGGAAAACTGCAAACCGGTGCCACTCGTGGGGACGGAACCGTTGGTGAAAACGTGACGCAAAACATTAAAACCATTCACACGATTCCGCTTACTTTGAAAGAGCCTTCAAGTGTGATTGTCGAGGGTGAGGTGTGGTTGTCGGCTAAAACACTCGACGCGATTAATGTTGAACGGGCGAAAGATGGAATGCCTCTTTTCGCAAACCCACGAAACGCTGCGGCGGGCACGATTCGCCAGCTTGACTCAGCGATTGTGGCGCGGCGCAAGTTGTCGTTTACGGCGTATGATATTTCTCGTGGTGAAGACACAAAAACACAAGCCGAAGAGTTAACCCGTCTCAAAGAGCTTGGGTTTTATACGGGCGATGCCTGGAAAAATGTGA
>CAZYEQ010000091.1:0-1679 GCA_964646505.1 uncultured Gammaproteobacteria bacterium | reverse complement strand
TCATTCGCCGCCAACATTGTTTTTCGCTCTTTTTCGAAAACATAACAGTGGGATGGCATTGACAAAACACAAAAAATTATGCTATATTTAGCCTATTCTTTATGGAATTGGCTACCCAAATCTTGACTGAACTTCTTACCAAAACTCCTCGCACCAAGGAGGAATTTGACATGGAACGCACCAAAATTGCCTCGAAACTCAAAACCAAGCAACCAGGAAACCGTGAGCTTTTACGCCTCTACACTTCACTCGTACGTGCAAAAAAAATCCAAAAAAATGAACAATTCGAACGTCTCATCAAAAAGGCCGATATTCGTAACGCGTCTGGTATCGCGGTTGTAACCTCGCTTGTGATGCCCTATACCTGCCCGGGCAAATGCGTGTACTGCCCTACCGAAGTGCGCATGCCGAAAAGTTATATTGCAAGTGAACCTGCTGCGGCCCGCGCACTCCGCCTTGATTTTTCACCATACGAGCAAATGCGCAAACGCATTGAGTCGATTGAAATGAATGGGCACCATGCCGATAAAATTGAATACATTATTAAAGGCGGCACATGGAACGCGTACCCGCTTAAATACCAGTATTGGTTCATGCTCGAATCATTCCGAGCAGCGAATGAAACCGGCACACGCGCCCGCACACAAAAAAAGATTCTCACCGACACTTCCCCAATCGCTGACTTGCAGGCAGCCCTAGAAAAAGAACAGACCAAAAACGAATCAGCCAAACACCGCTTAATCGGCATCACCCTTGAAACACGCCCGGACGCGATTTCACCAAAAACTATTGCGCACATGCGTTTGCAAGGGTGTACCCGCGTCGAACTTGGGTTACAGGCACCCGACGACAAAATCCTCGAACTTATTCGCCGCGGACACACGGTCGACGAGTTTCGTCGCGCGATGAAACTGCTTCGCGATGCCGGGTTCAAAGTCGACCTTCACTTTATGCCCGACTTACCAGGCACCACCCCAGAACATGATGTGGACATGTACAAGCTCCTTTTTTCTGACCCAGCATTAAAACCAGACATGGTCAAAATCTACCCAAACACGGTTATTCCTTCGGCTGAATTATACCAATGGTTTCTTGATGGTCGGTACAAACCCTATGGCGACAAGGCGCTGTTTACCGCGCTTTTACAAATGAAAGAAGCAACACCGCGCTACTGCCGTATTTCACGTTTAATTCGTGATATTCCTGCTGACGAAATTAAAGGTGGAAACACGGTCACCAATTTGCGTGAAATGCTTGAAGCCGAAATGAAAAAACAAGGGAAAACCTGTGCCTGTTTGCGGTGCCGTGAAATTGGCCGGGTGCTCGTGAAATACCCCAAAGACGCAGAACGTTTGGTAGGTGAAAAACCAACACTTTTTATAGAATCGTACGAAACAACTGGCGGCACAGAATATTTTTTAACATTTGAAGACAGCGCGCGCAAAGCAGTCTACGCGTTTTTGCGCCTTCGTATTCCTGAAAAAGAGTTGGATACTAAAAACATGTTATATACGCTCATCCCGGAAATTAAAGATGTGGCGTTTGTGCGCGAACTACACACCTACGGAAATTTGGTAAAAATTGGCCAGTCGACCGATGGTGCAAGCCAGCACAAGGGGCTTGGTAAAGCACTTCTTACCCGCGCCGAAAACATTGTCAAAGAAAACGGATTCACCAAA
>CAZYEQ010000090.1:381-1797 GCA_964646505.1 uncultured Gammaproteobacteria bacterium | reverse complement strand
ATCTTGTGTTGTCATGTTTCCATGAGGAAAATATGGTGATGCAAAACTTTCTGAAGCACGAGATACATTAAGGGTAAAATTTACGTCTTGAGTTTCGTGCATATATCCAAATTTCACGATTAGGTATGTATCGAGTGCATCAGCAATTTTTTTCAAAAAAGACAGGCTTGGTAACTTTGATCCGTTCTCTATTCGGGCAATACTAGGCTGTTGGGTCTTAATTAGCGCAGCGAGCTGTTTTTGTGTTAAGCCGTGAGAGATTCTCGCGTCAGTAATGAGATTGCTTATTTCAAATGAAAAACCCTCTTCATCCTGTAGATATTTTTTGGGTGACAATTTATCACTTCTTATTAATTTATTCTTGAATTCGGAAAATTTCATATTTTGTGGTGGATACAGTTATTTGTACAATTGGCAACGGTACGATCGTCTGCTGTTTTAACTATTGCTTGAGGAATTGCTCCATCTCTTTTTTTCTCATATACATATATTGGTACAAAAATTAAGTTAAGGAATCGACCCAATAATCGTAGTGGTGGTGACAGCTTAAGTTTTAGCTCCCACAAACTTTGTTTACTCCCACGCAAAGGCACCAAATCCTCCGAGCGCTGAAGCTGGGATCTTTCTTTTTGCTCAAGATAGCCAAGCTTTCTTGCAACCTGTTTGGTTCTTTTTTTTGAAGGGAACATAAGTTCTTCTTCAACGTGTGAATAATCTATTTCCACATTATGCTTATTAATAATATAACAGTAATGTTATATTATTATGAAAATTTGTCAACACTTACCATATTATACAACGCAAATTTAACGTATTCGCAAGCGGAGTTTTGGATGCAATACGAAGTTCTGGACCGTTTCGGTGTTCAAGGGGGCATACTCATGTATGTCCCCTGAACCCGAAATCGGGAAGAACGAGTAGTGCGCCAAAAATGCGCTTGCACGAGGCCCGAAGAAATACAGTCCGCCCTCGGGGTAAACAAAAAACCGCTTGAGAGCGGTTTTTTGTGAATAAGCAAATATTACTTTTTCCCGACTTTTCTGCGACTCACGATAAACACATTACTGTATTTCTTCGGGCTTCGTGTCTTCTGACCCTTGCCAGATGGCTTACCCCACTTAGTCTTCGCGCGGCGAAAACCGCGACCCATGCGACCCTCACCACCACCGTGTGGGTGGTCTACGGGGTTCATGGCGCTACCACGCACGTGTGGGCGGATACCCTTCCAGCGGTTACGTCCTGCCTTGCCCTCCTTGCGGAGCTTGTGCTGGTCGTTTGAAACTCCACCGATAGATGCCCAGCAGTTCTCAGAGACCTTGCGGACCTCAGATGATGGCATCTTCAGATATGCTTGGCCCAAGTCGTTGGCAATCACTTCGATGAAGTTACCAGCCGAGCGAGCGAGCTTTGCACCTC
>CAZYEQ010000090.1:0-349 GCA_964646505.1 uncultured Gammaproteobacteria bacterium | reverse complement strand
AGTGCGCAGTGGGTCTTACTGTACTGCCGCGATGCGCCCAGGCACATCGCGCTTCTTGTACTTGAAGTCGACATCACGCTTCAGGTTCTTGTTTCCCCCACCGATGTGACGCATGGTGATGCGACCCTGATGATTGCGTCCACCAGTCTTCCTCTTTCCTACCGTGAGACTCTTGGGAATTGCCTTTTGGTCTCCCGAAAGAAGCTCCTTGTAGGGAGTCAGCACGGTGTTGCGCAAACTCGGTGTGGTTGGTTTAAATGTTTTCATAATTTTTGTTTTTTCTTTTTCAAAAACTTTTTTGTTTGGATGAAGTTCGAGGCGTCGAGGAAGTGATGTCTGTGTGGCGTAC
>CAZYEQ010000089.1:0-1825 GCA_964646505.1 uncultured Gammaproteobacteria bacterium | reverse complement strand
GGAGGTATCCGCGCTCCGTTAGCCAAAAGGGAGCGGAGCGACATTTTGGCTAATGCGGCGGCTAATCCGAAGTGGCAGACGGACGCAATTTACAAAATCTGCATTCCAACCAAACACCAAATTTACCACATTACCTAAAGGCATCCTACCAAATTCTAGGTCTGTACACAATAAGAAACAACCATAAAATGAAAGTAACCATATGGTAGATAAAATGCCCTATTCTAAGCAAAAAAACCTATATCTTTTTTTTCTCAAACACTCGTGCTAGGATACCCCTGTTAAACCCCCTCCCTATGGTGTAATATCTCATCACAACGCCTGTACTTTTTTGAGATATATTCTTTTTTTATGATGAATAAAACCATCCTCACCCAATTTGATACCGATATCGCCGACGCGTTACAAAAAGAAAAAAACCGCCAGGAAACCGGCCTTGAAATGATCCCTTCAGAAAACTTTGTGTCTCCGGCGGTACTCGAAGCACTCGGAAGTGTCGCAACCAACAAGTACGCCGAGGGGTTGCCTGGAAAACGCTATTACGGTGGTTGCGAATATATCGACACCATTGAGCAGCTCGCCATTGACCGTGCGAAAGAATTATTTGGCGCCGAACATGTCAACGTGCAGCCACTTTCGGGCGCGCCCGCGAACTTGGCCGCGTACTTCGCCCTTCTTCAACCGGGTGACACCATTTTGGGTATGGATCTTTCGCATGGCGGACACCTTACCCACGGCCACCCGGTTACTATGATGGCCAAAATATTTAACTTTATTCGCTACAAAACAAACGCTGAAGGAAAAATTGATTTGGATAATTTGCGTGAGATGGCGAAAACCCATAAACCCAAAATGATTTTGGTTGGGTATAGCGCGTATTCACGTGAAATTGATTATGCAGCTGTCAAAGCCATTGCCGACGAGGTTGGTGCACTTACCATGGCCGATATTGCCCACATTGCTGGTTTGATTGCCGGCAAGCAAATGAATAATCCTGTTCCCCTTTTCGATGTGGTTACCACAACCACCCACAAAACACTCCGTGGGCCTCGTGGTGGCATGATTATGTGTAAAAAGGAACATGCTGCGGCCGTAAATAAAACCGTGTTCCCTGGGCTCCAAGGTGGCCCACACGAAAATGTGATTGCCGCGAAAGCCGTAGCCTTTAAAGAAGCGCTTCTCCCATCATTTCAAGACTACGCGAAACAAATTAAATTGAATGCCAAAGTGTTAGAACAAGAATTTAAAAATCGCGACTATCGCCTGATGTTTGGTGGCACTGACAATCACCTTCTTCTTATTGATGTCACAACCAAGGGAATTACGGGTGCCATTGCGCAAGAAAGTTTGGATAAAGCTGGAATTACCCTCAATAAGAACATGATTCCGGACGATCCTCGTCCACCACTTGACCCATCTGGGATCCGCCTTGGTACTCCAGCCGTGACCACTCGTGGCATGAAAGAAGCAGAAATGAAAACCATCGCTGATCTTATTGATCGCGCGATTATGAACCATACTGACGACCAGGCTCTAGCCGGTATTCGTGAAGAAGTTCGCACGCTTACCCGTGCTTTCCCTTTATATGCAACCAAGTAAAAGCGGCGTACAGATTCTTCATACTACCGAAGAAACCGTCGCGCTTGGCCACAATATTGCTGAGCTTCTTGAAGAACGCGATATACTCTTATTATATGGTGAACTTGGCGCTGGAAAAACCACAACCGCCAAAGCTATTCTGCAGGGTCTTGGTGTAACGAATGATATCACAAGCCCAACCTTTACCCTCATGAACCTCTACGCCGTACCGGGAGCGCCACGTGGC
>CAZYEQ010000088.1:0-1825 GCA_964646505.1 uncultured Gammaproteobacteria bacterium | reverse complement strand
ACACGTTTGTGCAATCAAGTTGCCACCAGCTCACCCATATTATTGGTCGCGCCACGGCCGAACGGTACGGCGATGTACCAACCGCGTTTAGCTATGGTGATAGTTTTTGCTGGAGCGGGCACTATCACGGTGTGATGGAATTTGTGGTGGCCAAACTTGGTTTAGAAAATTTAGAAAAAGAAATGCCAAACATTTGCAAAACTGTTGCCGAAAAATCTCGCTACTCATTTGATCATTACAACTGTGTGCATGGGTTGGGACACGGGGTCATGGGAGTGAACAGTAACGAGCTGTTTGTAGCCTTAAAAAGTTGTGATGCTTTAACCGACTGGTGGGAACGTGAATCGTGCTACGGTGGCGTATTTATGGAAAACGTGATGGTGGATTTTAACAACGAAACAACGACGAAGTATCTTAAACCCGAAGATCCGATGTACCCATGCAACGCGGTTGAAGAAAAATACAAACAACAGTGCTACCTCATGCAAACGTCGTATGCGCTTAAGGTACAGGGGTATAATTTCAAAACGGTGTTTGCGGATTGCGACAAGGTAGAAGAAAAATTCCGCAATACCTGTTACCAAAGTTTGGGACGCGATGCATCGGGTAACACGGTTAGCAATATTCAAGGAACAAACGAACGATGTGTGATTGGGAAAGATGTTCAAGCGGTTTCAAATTGTGTCATCGGCGCTGTGAAAGACTTTATTTCGTATCATCACGATGACACAGAGGCAAAAAAATTATGTGAAACGTTTGAACCGGATGTGCGCGATGTGTGTCTTTCAACCGCCACCGAATACTATAAAACATTTTAATGTTTCTTTATGGACCAAAAAAAGAAAATTGTAGTGAGTATCGTAGTCGCTGTCGTACTTATCGGCGGAGCACTTGTTTTTTCACAAACACAAAAGGGTGGTGACACAACCCCCAGCGCACAGAGTGGCCAAGAACCTCGCGCGGTAACTAACGCTGAACTCGCGAGTGGCACTGGCGTCGACGGACATCCCTGTTATGTCGCTGTTGATGGGACAGTGTACCAAATCAGTAACTCTATTCTTTGGGTCATGGGCGTACACACCCCAACGAAAGGGCTCATTAAATGTGGCTTTGATCACTCACAAACGATTCTCAATTCTCCGCACGGCAAAAGTAAACTCAAATATTTAGACGTCATCGGAACACTCGTTGACTAATTTCGCTTTATGAAACGCTGGCTCGTGATTGGCCTTACCACGATTGTGGGACTCGCCATCCTCGCCAGTGTTTTTGTTTTTCTCTCTCCTTCACGCTTCTTTTTCCCACGTTATGAATACGCGCATGTTCGTATGCGTTTATTTGTACAGGGTACTGAAGTTGATGTACGCGATATCTTTTCTTCTTATACTCTTTATCGCGGAGCGTGCAGTGGCAAGGTACAGGATGCACCGTTTAGTACCGTCAAAAAAGATCCGCACTCGATACGGCTCATGTGGAAAGGGCTCACCGGGCAAAATTTGTTTACCTTTCTTGGTATTGGTACGCATAACCGGGGAGCAGAAAAAATTCTTGGATACCGTATTGGATTAGGTGTGCCGGGGGTGATTACTGTGCCAGTGCATGCACAAACTCTCCCTTGGGCCGACGAGGCACACACATTTATATATGTTCGCTCAGGTGGCGGTTTTACCGAACGCGCGCTTTCCTATTGGCTTTCACACACCCTCGAAGAAAACATGGGCAGAAATAGCCAAATTAAACTCAGCTGGTTTTCTGATGTGGCTTTTGCACATGAAGGTGAAACTGAAATTGACCTAACGTCTACCGACCCCCTTGTGATTGCACA
>CAZYEQ010000087.1:0-1878 GCA_964646505.1 uncultured Gammaproteobacteria bacterium | reverse complement strand
AACAACCTCCAAGCCGCTCGAATGGCGGGAATAAACCGATAATCTTCAACCACGATGTACCCAGCGGTATAAATGGTAAGTACAGCCAAAATAAGCCCGACCACGACCGCCAAAACCGATGTCACTAAATAAAGCACAAGGTCGCCCGGTTCAGGCTGGACCAGAGCATTAAACATTGACCATGCTACGGCCAAACTTAGGCCAGCCGCGCCAATGACTCGGAGTGCATGCACCCCAAGAAGACGCCAAAAATGATATACCCCGACATGCCACGCAGTGCTCGTTTCAGTTAATTTTGCCCGCAGCGTTGATTGCGCCGCAGCCGCAATAAGCGCACCTTGCGACGAAACCGCCACAAAAATAAAGGTGGCAAGTATCGCTACACCGATAATGAGAAGCCATAGTATCCACACCCACCCTTCGGGTAAAATTACGCCATGCCAGCGCGCGCCCAAAATAGCGCGGAGCACCGGAAACCCACCCCAATACAAGGGGATGTTCCCAGCTGAACGGCCAAACAGGTGCATGTGTTTAAAAAACACCCATAGCGCCTTGTGACGCCACGTAACCTCGAGAGCGTGCGATAACGCACGACGATACAACGGTTGTTTTTTCATACAATGACAGGCGAAGAAAATATATGTGGGTAGTATAGCACATATTGCGCGAAAACACATCGACGGATATCCGTTGTAAGACATCTAGTTATACCAATTGCAATTTTCGAAAAAAAACCATACACTGAAGGCATCGTACCGTATGGAAAAATACCCAGAAAAACCATCTCTTTCGGGCACAAGAACAGAGCACCCAAAAAACGCCTCTCGTGTTCTTCTTGATGCAGCCGAAAAACGGGCCGGACCCATCGGACACGCTCTCGTTGCACAAATGAATCGAGGAGAAATTGATCAAGATGGTCTAAAAAGGGAATTAGAAAAAGTTCCGGATTTCCAAGAATTTCAAAAAGATGCTGAAGTTCTTTTTGAATCGCTCGGTATTCTTGAAAAGGAAGATGGACACCGTATTGTTGATACGGAAAAAATCAAAAGACTCACTATTTCCCTTATTAAAAAACGTTTCGATCATGTCAGTAACTCACTCGGTGAAACACTGACAGAACAGACAAGAAATAGTGTCCATACTCTTCTCGAGGACTACCCCGATTATATTCCTGAAGATTCTATTTCTCATTTTTTATTTAACGCCTTTTACAACGTACCGGTGGTAGCAAAAGAAGAATGGCAGGCATGGAAAAAATCGGGTACCAAAACAACCCACCTCAAAGAAATCCCTCTTTTTTACAGTCCGAAAGATACGGCAGACGCATTTGATAGAGAAAAAATTCGCTCCTCAGAATTCCATCTTGGGCTTTGGGAAACTGGTGGAGTTTCAAAAAAAGACGTTTCCAAACGATTTACCCTAGATTACTCTCCGTTTCACCCTGGACTCACCTTTCAAGAAGCCTCCCTCGCTGCGGCCATCTATCACCCAAGCTATGGTGATGGAGAACGCGACTCGAACGGAAGACTTATTGTCACCTACAGGCACAATACTAATGCTAGTGAAATCGCCGAACGCAGGCCCATAACACACGAATGGCTTGAAACTTCGGAGCATATTCCCGGAATGCAGCGACTTCCCCTAGAAAATACTCGAACGTTATCTCCTCGAGAGTACCTTCAGAAGGGGGGTTTTCCTGAACTTGTGCGAACAGATCTCATCCGTCCCACTGATTTCTTTACTGAAGCTATAAGCACCCCAACTGAAACATACGAGCTTTCAAGGCGAATTACAAACAACAAAGGAAGCGTTATTGTAAACGATAAGATTCGCTACACTTTGGGCAGGGCCTTTGGTACAGGTGAGTATGCGGTTCAT
>CAZYEQ010000086.1:1667-1971 GCA_964646505.1 uncultured Gammaproteobacteria bacterium | reverse complement strand
CAGTTGAACGTAAGAAGTTTGGTTTGCTGAAAGCTCGCAAGCGCCCAGCTTGGTCAAAACGATAATCAAATGGAGTCCACTGCTGGACTCCATTATCGTTTTGAGGCCGCAGCGATGTTTTCTGCTTTGCCAAAGCAGAAAACCGCGAGGCGGGCCCGAGAACACTTGGTAGATTTGGAGCGTAGCGAACAAATATACTTAGTGATTCGTGACCATGGTACATTCAATATAGCCACGAGAGTGACCGAATCCCAATTTTCCTATATCTGCTATAGTATCAAGAATGAAACCATCACTAATTATC
>CAZYEQ010000086.1:0-1657 GCA_964646505.1 uncultured Gammaproteobacteria bacterium | reverse complement strand
AGCGTAGCGAACAAATATACTTAGTGATTCGTGGGGAAGCGCTAAAAATGAACTACTTTGTTGCGCTACGAAAAAAGACCCTCTCTGGACTATTCGTCCCATTCGGGTCTTTTTTCTTGCGCGCCTCGTATTGCATCCAATTTCTACCGTTTTGAAATCTCACGCCTTGCTCTCCATTTCATTTTTAACGTTTCCTATTCGAAGCGTTAAAACACAAAATCCTCCTTCGGGAGGATTTTGTTTGTGTATTGTAGCTTATTGATTTTTTAATATTTTGTGATATAATTTTAAAAGTCAGAAGGAGTGACCAGATGAAAAAAACCGGAACGCCCATCAACAGCCGTGTACCGGACGATGCCTGGATCGGGCAAAATATGCTTACCGGCTTCCTGTACATTGCCGCCAACACCGACGATGTCGTCGACATCGAGGGTGACGTCGGCAAGTTGCCTGCCGAAAGTGAACGGCAGGACGTGCAATGGCAGCGCGGCAAGCTGGTTGTTGTGTCTGAGCCGTACGGAGGACCACCCATAAGCGCGCCAGTCACGCGACACATCATCAAGAAGAAACGCTGAAGCGGCATCGACCAAAAATGCAACCGGCTCCATACGTGGGGCCGGTTTTACTATTTTGACAGCGGCGTTTTTTCGATTTATAATGGGGAGTATGGTGAATAAAAACAACGATGAACCTACTATTCAGTCTGACAGCCACGACCTCACCTACGAAGATAACAGCCCCTCTGACACTGAATTAGTAGATGACGAAGCAACCGCAGAACAAAAATTAAAAGTATTACGTACGAAGTTACAAGAAGCGACGGACAAAAACCGTGAGCTTCATGAAGAAGTCCAACGCACCAAAGCCGATTTCCTCAATGCTCGTAAGCGTCTCGAAGAGGAGCAGGTACGGAGTCGCGAACGCGATACCATAAAGCATATCGAGAAGCTCTTACCACTCGCCGACAGCTTTTACCTCGCTATGTTAGACAAAGAAGCCTGGGAGAAAGCAGACGAGAAATGGCGCAAAGGTATTGAAGGTATCAACAATCAGCTGACGAGTATCCTCCGTGGCTATGGTGTCAGCGCAGTGGATCCAACCGGTCACCCCTTTGACCCGATTAAGCACGAGGCGATGAGCACAGTTACTGTTGCGAATGAGTCGGAGCACAATCAGGTGATGACTGTCATGCAGCTTGGCTACATCAAGGCAACCGACAATGGGGAAGAGGTTATCCGTCCGGCTCGTGTGACCGTTGGCGAATACACAGCTTAAAGGCAAAGATGTTCTTACATTAGTTATTTAATTTCTTATTACAGTATGGCAAAAATTCTCGGCATCGACCTTGGAACCACCAATTCAGCAATGGCCATTATTGAAGCTGGTGAACCAACGATTATTGAAAACAACGAAGGCGTCCGTACCACACCATCTGTGGTTGCGATTTCAAAGACTGGCGAACGACTCGTCGGTCAGATTGCAAAGCGTCAGGCCGTAACAAATCCAAAAAACACCATCTACGGTATCAAGCGCTTCATGGGGCATACCTTTAATGAAGAAGTGGTCCAAAAAGACAAAGCGATTGTTCCGTATGAAGTAAAAGCTGGCGCTGATGGGGGAGCGGTGGTTGTCCTTGGCGACAAAGAATACCGCCCGG
>CAZYEQ010000085.1:0-2019 GCA_964646505.1 uncultured Gammaproteobacteria bacterium | reverse complement strand
CATGCCGCGAACATTGAAATCAATAATTTGTCGATGCATAAACCCACTCTCGACGATGTATTTTTGAAGGTTACGGGTCGCGAAGCCGATACCGAACCACGTACCTAATTTTTTCTATGTCTTCTGTAATTGAACAACAAAAAGAGTCAGGTTCGCGCAAAGTGCTTTGGGCGTTCTCTGATATGGGCGTGCTTATCAAACGAAGCCTCACGCATATTTTTAAAAATCTCGATCAGCTTCTTTCGGTGGCTCTTCAGCCGATTATGTTCATGCTGTTGTTTCGGTATGTGTTTGGGGGAGCAATTAACACGGGCGGTGTGAGTTATGTCAATTTTTTGGTCGGTGGTATTTTGGTGCAAAATGCCGCGTTTGGCGCGCAAACGACGTCGATTAGTGTGGCAACCGATGTGAAACGAGGGGTGATTGATCGGTTTAAATCGCTACCTATGCTGAGTTCGGCAGTGATGGTTGGTCATGTAATAGCTGATTTGGTGCGTAACACTATGTCAGCGATTATTATGGTACTGGTTGCGTTTGTGATTGGCTTTCGACCAGTAGCCACACTCGGTGAGTGGCTTATCATTTGGGGTGTCCTTCTTTTGTTCACATTTGCTTTTTCCTGGTTGTCGGCAGTGATTGGGTTACTGGCGAAAAGTGTTGAAGCGGTACAATGGATTGGGTTTGTGCTTGTATTCCCACTCACGTTTGCAAGCTCAACGTTTGTGCCAACTGCTGGAATGCCAAAGTTTTTGCGTTTGTTTGCTGAACATCAACCAATTACCCATGTCATTGAAACCATCCGCTCGTATATGATCGGCGCACCGGTTGGAAATCACGCCCTGGCGGCAGTGCTGTGGTGTGTTGGTTTAACAGCGGTATGCGTACCCCTTGCGGCGTATTTGTTCCGTACAAAATCAGTTTCATAAAATTTTTTCAGAAAGAAGCGAAAAAGACGTGTGTTGGCTTGACCGGTCACGTCTTTTTTGGTAGCGTGAGCGTGCTTCGTAAGCCAATGTGCTTGCGGCAGAAAAGAGGATGTGGACATGCGAAACGCGTATACGGAAATTCAACGTGCTGAAGTTGTGGTCAGGGTGGTTCGGGGGGTATTTATGCTCTGAACCGAGAAAAAAGTATAACCTTCGATCCGAAGGTTGCGGTCGTACTCGGTTCGGGGCTGAAAGATTTCCCAAGCTATCCGAGCGTGCAGGTGCTTGGTGTGGCGCATTACGACACGCTCGGACTTCCCACACCGAAAGTGTCTGGGCATGTGGGGAAGATGTGCTTTGCACGGGTGGCAGGCCGCGACGTGATTCTCATGGCAGGCCGCAGTCACTGCTATGAAACTGATGTGCAGGATGTCGTCCTCGGTGTGCGCGCGCTCGCCAAGTTCGGGGTGGAGATATTCATTCTGAGCTCGGCGACCGGCGCAGTGAACCAGCACTACCGGCCGGGCGACATCGTCCTCGTGAAGGACATCTTGCTCGGTGACGGAGCCCCGAACCCGTGTATGGGCGAGGCGGACCCCTGGTTCGGGCCACGTTTCTTCAGCATGTCGGACGCCTTCAGCGCCGAGCTGCGTGCGCATGTGCAGGAGGTGGCACAAAGGATCGGTGGCGGTATCGGCCTCAATGAGGGTGTGCTCGGGTGGAACCTGGGTCCGAACTACGAGACCCCTGCGCAGATCAGGAAGATGCGCAACGACGGATGTGACCTTGCCGGCATGTCGGGGGCCGAAGCGTTCGCCTTAGCGGAGATGCGGAGACGTCTCGTCTGGCTCTCGTGTGTTACGAACATGGGGGCAGGCATGACGGAGGGTGCAATCAATCATGAGGAGGTGGAGGCGGTGGGCAAACAGGCGTCAGAGAGATTCGGTAGGCTCGTGACCGCGATCATCGGTGCCTTGCCGTAGCCGTTGTCAGTATATGTCACATTCAAGGCCATTCTCTCTTCGCGGGCGCGCGTCGAGGGAATGGCCGATTACAAAATATCATCACCTCTGTGGTGGTTTTTTGTTTTTTT
>CAZYEQ010000084.1:0-2021 GCA_964646505.1 uncultured Gammaproteobacteria bacterium | reverse complement strand
CAACGCCGGCATCCTCCTCCGCGGTACCAAGAAAGAGGATGTGGAGCGTGGTATGGTTCTTGCGAAGCCAGGAAGCATCAAGCCTCACACTGAAATTGAAGCTGAAGTGTACGCGCTTACCAAAGACGAAGGGGGTCGTCATAAACCATTCTTCAATGGCTACAAACCACAGTTCTATATCCGTACAACGGACGTAACTGGTGAGGTAACTCTTCCAGAAGGAACTGAAATGGTGATGCCAGGCGACACCGCAAACTTGAAGATTAAACTCATCGTTCCAGTTGCGATTGAAGAGCGCATGCGCTTTGCTATCCGCGAGGGTGGTAAAACCGTAGGTGCTGGTGTTGTAACCAAAATTATCAACTAAGACCACTTTATGAGGAGGGGGATTTTCCCCCTCCTCTTGTTCTTTGACCTATGTCCACACAAACGCAAAAAACACCAAAAGGAGTGAAAGAGGAAAAAAACGCTGAAGCGCAAGGTCCTAAAATTCGTGTCAGAATTTCGGCCTATGACAGCAAGATTATCGATATCGCAACGAAAACCATTATCGATACTGCTGAACGCAACAGCGCGAAAGTTGTTGGTCCAGTGCCACTTCCAACTGAGATTCGTAAATATAGTGTAAACCGCTCAACGTTCGTGCATCGTACTGCCGCGGAGCAGTACGAAATGCGTACGCATAAACGGTTAATCGATATTTTGAATCCAGGTCAAAAAGTGGTCGATGCCCTGGGTAGCCTAAACCTCCCGAGTGGAGTCGATGTGGAAATTAAAATGATCTAAAAGGGGTAAAGAATCTCTCTTGACAAAGGGGTTCCGCTCGTGTATACTAGCGAGCGTTCAATCAACCAAACCGTTTCGGTGATAAGATTACGCTATATATAGCTAAAAACATCATCGTCAGCGTGTAGGGTTGACAGAGGTGTCGCAACAATAACACATACATCACATATTTCTTGAAAAAAGCCCGCTTTCCGGTCTTTCTTTCTCGAAAATTATAAAAAGAGAGGTATCACGCCCTCATGTGACGAAGTATGGTTTCATTGGTGCGTTATACGTCTCTTTTTTGTTTGTTTGTCACGAACGTACGAATTGATTCTGTATGAAATGTATTCTTGGCACAAAACTTGGCATGACTCAAGTCTTCGGGGATGACGGTTCTGTTATTCCCGTGACTCGCGTCCAAGCCGGTCCTTGTACGGTAACACAAGTAAAAACGGAAGAAAAAGATGGCGCTACTGCCATCCAAATTGGATTTGGTGAACAACCTCTTTTTCGCATGACCCAAGCCAAGCAAGGGCATGTCAAAGGGCTCGCCAATGTACGTTATTTGAAAGATGTACGCATGGGCGCAGATCACGGCTTAAAACGTGGCGACACGTTTGGGGTAAGTGTGTTCGCGACCGGCGATGTGGTTCAAGTGGTCGGTACTTCAAAAGGGCGTGGGTTCCAGGGTGTTGTGAAACGCCACGGATTTAAGGGTGCCCCAGCGACACACGGTCATAAACATGACCTTCGTGCGCCAGGAAGTATCGGTGCCGGTGGTGTGCAGCGTGTTTTCAAAAATATGCGCATGGCTGGACACATGGGTGATGATCGTGTGACGATCAAGAATTTGAAAATCGTTCAAGTTCTTCCCGAAACCAATGAACTTTTGATTAAAGGGGCTATCCCTGGAAGCCGGGGAAGTCTTGTTCTTATTTCAACACAAAACGGCACGATGCAGGTCGAATCGGTTGCCAAGGTTGAGGAGCCGGCTCCAGAAGCTGTTGCTCAAGCGTAACCCATACTGTATCTGAATTGTATGAAAAAGATTTCTGTATATTCCTTAGAGGGAAAAGAAACAAGTACGCTTGAATTGAATGAGGCGGTTTTTGGGGTAAAACCAAAACGCTCAATCATCCACCAAGTATATGTATCACTTGTTGGTAACATGCGTGAGCCATGGGCACACACGAAAACTCGCGGTGATGTACGTGGTGGTGGTAAAAAACCTTGGAAACAAAAAGGCACTGGTC
>CAZYEQ010000083.1:0-2025 GCA_964646505.1 uncultured Gammaproteobacteria bacterium | reverse complement strand
ATTTAAGTTTTCAACCTATGCTACATGGTGGATTCGTCAGGCTATTACACGTGCAATGGCTGACCAGTCGCGTACGATTCGTATTCCCGTGCACATGGTGGAAACGATTAACCGATTTCAACAAGTGCAACGACGCTTATTGCAAGATTTGGGACGCGACCCAACCCCTGAAGAATTGGCCGCGGAAATGGGTGAGGAAATTGACAAGATTAACCACATTATTAAAATCTCACAAGAAACGATTTCGCTCGAAACGAGCGTTGGTGACGATGACGACGACACACAACTTGCTGATTTTATTGAAGACGTGAAAAATGTGAGCCCGTCGCAGGTGGCTGGCGTCCAACTTCTTCGTGAATACATTCAAGAAGCGATTAAAGACCTGTCACCTCGTGAACAAAAAATTCTTGAAATGCGGTTTGGCCTTTCTGACGGCGTAACCCATACTCTTGAAGAAGTGGGCAAGGAGTTTGATGTGACGCGTGAGCGTATCCGCCAAATTGAAGCGAAAGCCTTAGAAAAAATTCAAAACATGGGAATTATTGATAAGCTGAGAGATTATTAAATTTTTTAATGAGAAAAAGGCCACCCTTCCCGGTGGTCTTTTTGTGCGTTGTACCAGATCTTGATATGTATGTTTTTTTCTGGTATAAATCGTACATGGACTACAGCTTCATCATGTTTCTCATCTGGACTGGCCTGTGTGGCGCTGTACTTGGAGGGTTTTCAGTGCCCCTGTTGTGGGCGAGCATCCTGTGGGTGTGTGAGCGCCTTCGGCCGCCCGACAGGTTTAGGGTGCCAAAACCATACTACACCATCCTCAGGCGGTCATACTCTCTCATCGAGGTGTGGTGCATAGGGGGGAGCATCGGTATTTTTATCGCGATAAGTTGCATCCGACTCTTTGCTTGAGAAATCACTGAGTCGCTGCGGAGGAAGGACATGTCGATAGGAGGAGGGACTATCGACACTTCAACTATCATACGAAATATTTCGTGTGATGAAGAATGGAGTTCTTAGGTCATCAACCAAAAATATTTTTTGTTAATATTAAAAAAGGTCATAGATCGAGACTTTTTGTAACATATTTTTATGGGCTTGGAATGTGTTCTACACGTATCGGATTTCCTTGTGTATCAACATATGTCACGGTCATGTCAGTTGTGTCTGTGGTCCAATGATGAACACCTGATGCTGCTGCCTGCGCGATAAACGTTTTAAAATCACTGCCACCCATTTGGTGATTTTTAAGGTCAACTGCAAATTGCCGAGCATTTACGGTGTCGTTCACTGCAATCGGCTCATATTTTGCTTCCGATTGAATGCGGTATCCGTTGTCGCCCGTATATTCTGAAACGCCATTCACTACCCGAAGCGTGTTCGTGCGGACGCCGATGGATTTAAAAAATTGGACATATGCCGGAAAATCACCGCCGTGTTTGATTTTGGTGTGTGCTTCGCGGATTTGTTCTAAGGTAAACATATAAAAATGATTATAGCATGTACATAAACACACTATACCAAGACGCAAAAAAACTGCCAAACTGGCAGTTTTTTTATGTGTTACCTTTTGCAATCACATTCCTTCACCAATCGCTCATTCACCACACTCCAATCAATCGCGTTCATAAACGCCTCAATATAGTCGGTACGTTTAAGGCCGTAATCAAGCACAAACGCGTGTTCAAATACATCCATAATAAGTAGTGGGGTCGTGCCAGCCATGTGCCCAACGTCGTGTTCGTTCACCCACACGTTCATAAGCTTGTCGGCCTCGTGGTCGTAGGTAAGAACCGCCCAACCAATACCACGCAGTGCCCCGGTGGCTTTAAATTCTTTTTCCCAGGCTTCCATTGAACCAAACGAGGCGACAATTTTTTGTTCAATCATCTCACCTTTCGCTAGTTCTATTCCACCGTTTTCCATGTTGCCAAAATACAGTTCGTGGAGGCGCATCCCATTCCATTCCCAACCCAGTCGGCGTTTGAGTTCGGCGTATTCTCCAGGCGCTGTTTTATCTTCACC
>CAZYEQ010000082.1:1256-2094 GCA_964646505.1 uncultured Gammaproteobacteria bacterium | reverse complement strand
ACACAGAAGGTGGAATAAGTAAATTTATGGGAAAACTTTTAACTGCTTATTCAAGAGGGAGCCCAATCGCGCGCCACGAAAAAGTTCCCCCTGCGACATTTACCGCATTTACCCCAGCTTCAGTGAGGATGCGCACCGCTTCCCCACTACGTCCACCGGACTGGCAAATAGCGTACACTTCATGATATCCGCTTAATTCTTTGATGCGTGTATCAAGAGTATCAAGAGGAATATTTATTGCCCCTTTTGCATGCCCTCCGTCATACTCCGCGGGAGTGCGCACGTCGATAAACGCGATATCCTCACTTCCTATTTTTTCAAACACTTCTCTTGCTGTTGCCGAGGGGATTTTGCTAAATGGGTTAAACATACGTAAGATAAATAACGAATAACTGACTACGTCTGCGCCTGTATTTTGTCTATATTACACTAATATACTCCGAATCAAGAACCCGCTAATGTGCGTTTAGCCCTCTATTATTCTCACTCACCACAATGGTGGGTGTCTCCCGAAACGCCTCAACGTCTCCGTAATCTGAGAACTAACTGCTCGTGCGCACCAACCACCCTCCGCGCATGTTTGATTGGGTACAGATCAAGAGGGATTTGGAAGTTATGGTACTCAAAATGAAAATTGAGTTTGAATAAAAACTCCCGCACTTGGCGGGAGCAGGGAGCGATCGGGAGATTGGGCTACGCTTCGACGACTACTTCTGGCATGTCTTCGAATTTTTGCCAGAACGCTATCTTCCGCGGAGGTTCTTCCTTGATACATCCCTTGTCGACGTATGGCGTTCCATCATTTAAAATGCCAAAGACACCTTTTAGCGTCTCACCG
>CAZYEQ010000082.1:0-1246 GCA_964646505.1 uncultured Gammaproteobacteria bacterium | reverse complement strand
CACCGCCCTTGTCCTGAGCCCACAAGCGCACTTCATACAATGTGCCCATCGCATCGCACGTCGTGTGTTCGATGACCGCTCGGAGCTGGAACTTTCCGCGAGCACGAACATTCACGTTTCCTACCCCGAAATAGGTCTGGATGTGGTACGGATAGCAATACAGACCGTGCCCCGAGCCGAGATAGACAGGGTCGTGCCACGGGCAGTTGCCCGGCGACCCACACTGCTCACGTTCATGTTGCATCGTGAATGTCCAACACTCATGGTCGCAGACATCGAGCTTGAGATGTTCTCGAATCATTTTGGCGAGCGAATGAACGAAGAGAGCTGTCGTACTCGTAACACGCAGTTCTTTGACCTTGGCCATTTGTTTCTCCTGTGGGAGGTTGAGGAACACGCCACTTCCTGTGGGAAATGGTAATTTAATTTTATCATCAAATTACTGTTCTGTCAATATTTATCAATCTAGCTAGGTTTTGTCAAAAAGTTCTGAAGTGAAATTAGGGGTATCAAAAAACAACCTACTTACTATCCGAAAAAATATCGGTGTATTTTTCGTAGATATATGACTGACCGTATTTTTTATCTTTATCCTTCGGCACAAGAATTCCTTTTTCAATAAAACGATCAATGACCGTTTGGGCGCCCGCACGCGTAAAACCAGTCCACTTTTGGACAGTGGCCACGTTTACTATCGGCTGTCCATATAGCTTGGGCAACACAAGAGCTGCACTCTCAGATGATCGCTTTCCCAGTGTGTGAATTTTTGCCATATCCTTTTCGCGCAGTATGGTAATTTCACCAACAATATCAATCGCCTCATTGGCAATTTCAATCACACCATCGAGGAAAAAATCTGCCCATTCGGAAACATTTCCATTGTGGAAGCCAAAGAGTCTCTCATAATAAACTTTTTGGTGTTTTTTGAAAAAAGAAGAAAGAAACAACACTGGTTTTTCAAGAAACCCCTCTTTCCAGAGGTAGAAAGTAATAATCATTCTCCCCGTCCTTCCATTGCCATCAAGAAATGGGTGAATTGTTTCAAATTGTGCATGCAAAAGCGCCGCCTTGAGCAGTGTGAGTGTCGTATCGTCTGTGTGCATAAATACCTCAAGGTCACTCAATGCCTTATGCATGTCGTCGACGGGTGGCGGAACAAAGCGTGCATTATCGGGGCGAGTACCACCGATCCAATTTTGTGTCTTTCGAAATTCTCCGGGATCAGAAAAGTGTGTCGCGCGTGCTT
>CAZYEQ010000081.1:0-2119 GCA_964646505.1 uncultured Gammaproteobacteria bacterium | reverse complement strand
TCATCTGGTAGAACAAATTTCTCTTTTTTTGTCGTGCAATCCAGAGGTGAAAGAGCTTGACATGAATCCTGTAATGGTGACTCATGAAAAAGCGTACGCGGTTGATGTTAAAATTGTTTTGTCATAGGTATTGCTCATATATGCACAGTCAATCACATTCACGACGAGTAACGGTTGCCATTGGCGGAGAAGCCGGTTTTGGGATTATGTCCGCGGGCTTACTTTTGGCAAAATTAGCAAGTCGTTCAGGATATGACGTGTGTGATTATACGGAATACCCTTCGGTGATTCGTGGGGGGCACAATGTCATGTGGCTTACGTTTGGCCTTGAACAAGTTACATCAACACACGAAACCGTTGATGTGCTCATTGCGCTCACCGAAGAAACGATTCATCGGCATGCGCATACCATTCGTCAGGGGGGAGTGCTTATGTACGACTCCACCCACATGATGAACACACATAATGTTCGAAATGATGTGCGTGTTATTGCGTTGCCGTTTGCCGATCTTGCGAAAGAAGCCGGTGGCACGATACTCATGAAAAACACAACAGCACTGGGCGCTTTTACCGCGCTCGCAGGCGCCTCGCTACCGCTTCTCCAAACCCTTCTTGAAGAAGAGTTTGCTGGAAAAAAAAATGAGGTGGTTCAGAAAAATAAGGCGGTAGCTGAGGCGGGGTACAATGCCATGCTTGGTAAACATCAAAAACATATCTTTCAGTTTCTTGCGCCGCAAAAAAGTGTTCAAAGCAACATGGTCGTGACAGGTAATGAAGCGATTGCGCTTAGTGCCATTGGCGCTAACATGCAATTTTTGGCGATGTACCCCATGACACCCACCTCAAACATTTTACACGTACTCGCAGCCCATGCCGAAGAGTTCGGGTATGTGTGCTTGCAGTCAGAAGATGAGATTTCGGCTATCACTATGGCGATTGGCGCGTCGTATACGGGGGCACGAGCCATGACTGCCACCTCAGGCGGTGGTTTTTGTCTGATGACCGAAGGGTACGGCTTGGCCGCGATGACGGAAACGCCGCTCGTTATTATTGAGGGGCAGCGTGGCGGTCCGGCGACTGGACTGCCTACGTGGACCGAGCAAGGCGATTTGCAGTTTGTGCTCCACGCGCATCAGGGAGAATTTCCTCGTATTGTCGTAGCGGCAGGCGATGTTAGTGAGGCATACCGCATGACCGAACAGGCATTTTATTTGGCAGACATGTATCAAACGCCGGTCGTCGTGCTTGTTGATAAACACGTGTGCGAAGGGCACCAATCGGTTACACCATTTGTGCCCAACAAGATGTACCACAACCGAGGAAAGTTGGTGCAGAAAAAAATGAAAGCGTACGCGCGATACGCATTACACGAAGGGAATATTTCACCCCGAAGCGTGCCGGGGGTGGGAAATTGCGTGGTTGCAAACTCCGACGAGCATGATGAGCGCGGATATTCGTCGGAAGACGCGGCGATGCGAAGGGCTCAAATGGAAAAAAGAATGCGTAAAATGGATATGGTGGCCGCGAGCGACATGCAACCGCCAACCGTATATGGGCCCGAGCATGCTGACATCACTATTGTGTCATGGGGAAGCACGAAGGGTGCTATTCTTGAGGCGCTTCGTGAGTTGCCACATGTGAATTATGTACACATCACTTGGATGTCACCTTTTCCAAAAGAAGTGGTGCAAAGGCTTTTACGACAGGCGTCGCGCCTTCTTCTGATTGAGGCAAACTATTCGGGTCAGCTGGGGCAGCTGATACGAGAACATACGGGTATTGAATTGTCACAGAGATTTCTTAAATACGACGGACGTCCTTTTTTTCCTGAAGAAATTATTGCGTATATTCGTACTCATCTCGCGTAATGTTTTCATATGGTATTTATAAAAAAACACCCCGAACGAATACAGAGCCCGCAAACACCCACATGGTGCCCGGGTTGCGGTGATTTTGGTATTTGGACGGCGTTCAAAGACGCGGCAGAAGAGGCATCATGGACAAACGATAATACGGTGGTTGTTGCCGGTATTGGCTGCCATGGGCATATTGTGAACTTTATCGACCTTTCAAGTGTTGAAGGACTACATGGGCGGGCGTTGCCAGTGGCATCGGGCAT
>CAZYEQ010000080.1:227-2248 GCA_964646505.1 uncultured Gammaproteobacteria bacterium | reverse complement strand
CCTCGATGGTCACCACGTCGCAGGGCGAGCAGCACAACGAGGGCTGCGATGGGGGGTACATGGACGACCTTGTGCCGTTGGTGAGGTATAGCTTCACAAGCGACGGCCATTTGCGGCTGGAGTACATCTTCGTCCAGAAGGACGAAGCCGCCGCCATCCTCCAGGCACAGGGCGGCTGCGAGCCTCCTCCCGAGGAGCTCCCCCGCTGCCAGCCCCTCGAGCAGATCACGGACATCTAGGAGTTCCTGCGACCATGTTGTCTCGGCTGACTATGTCGGGAAAGAGTGAGGGGTTCCTTCCCTTCGCGATGGCGGCATGTCCGTCAGCTACCAGCGCGTTCGCGCGCGGAAGAGAATGGGGTTACGACGCCCGTCGAACACCCCTTCTAAAACAAAGCCCCGCTTGCAGTTCTTTGCAGGCGGGGCGGTTTTGTTTTTTACCGAGTTTTGCGGAGACGTTTACCGCGGCGTTCATCGCTCACAGTAAGCTTTTTGCGACCTTTCGCACGGCGGCGGGCAAGGACGTTACGGCCATTTTTTGTGGCCATGCGTGAAAGAAATCCGTGTGATTTTGCACGCTTGCGCTTTTTCGGCTGGTACGTTCGTTTAGGCATAGAGTTATTCTAGTGCGAGTAGTATACCTATCTTTCTCATGGTTGTCAATAGTTTTCCCTATTTCCCCTGTAATTCGGTGTATTTAGCACTACTTCCTTTGGCTAAATGAGGTGGGTATTTCGCAGCATTCTGGCGCATTTTTTTCGCCACCGCTTCTTCCAAATTGATACCTAGGTCGTGTGCCAAGAGAACGGTCCAGTACAATACATCAGCCAGTTCCTCCCCTACTTTCTCTTTGTCTGCTACTAGTTTTTTCTCTAATTCTTCACCATTTTTCCACTGCATGTGCTCTAATACCTCACCTGCTTCAAGTACGAGTGAAATCGCCAAATCTTTGGGGTTGTGGAATTGTTTCCAGTCACGTTCTTCACGAAAAGCCAAAATATCTTTTAAAAACGTGTCGGTGTTCATAGATCGTCTTGCATGGGTCTATCTAAACTGAGGGGTTCAACCGTTTTTGTACCGTCAGTGATTTTTACTACGTCTTTATCAACCTTGCCCAGCTCTTTATAGGCCTGATTGTACATGTTAACCGTAGTGCCTAGGTTATTCCCCAGTTTTTGCATATAGGTTTCAAAGGTGCCGAGGTGTTTTCCAAGTTGTTCCACCCGTTTGCGGATTTCTTTGGCTGATTCTTCAATTTGGAAGGCCCGAAGCCCCTGAAGTACCGTTTGTAGATAGGCCGTGAATGTGGTTGGTGACACAATAATCACCTTTTTCTCACCAAATGCGTAGTCAACGAGGCTTGCGGTATTCACCTTCACTGCCCCAACTTCATTAATAAGAAGATCGTAGTAAATGCCCTCAGCCGGAATAAACATAAAGGCAAAGTCAAATGTCCCCTCGTTCGGGCGGATATATTTCGATGTCTCGTCAATACGTTTTTTAAGGTCAGAGCGGAACTCTTTTTCAAGGTCGGCCTTTCGCTTGGAGTCGGTTTCGGCCAAAATACGACGATAATTATCAAGAGAAAACTTGGCATCAATGGGTAGAATCTGATCTTTAATGGTAATGGCCGCGTCAACAGCGTCTCCGTTTTGGAAACGGTATTGCATTGTAAATGACCCGGGCGGGAGGATGTTGGTTAAGATAAGCTCCAGCCCAGCTTCCCCAAGAGAACCGCGATTTTTTGAGTTGGTTAACACTTTTTCGAGGTTTTGTAACTGGTCAGTAAAAGAAACCACTTGGCGGTTGGTTTCATCGAGTTTTATGAGTTTTTCAGTTACCTCTGTAATTATTTTGGCGCTCTGGCCGAATTGTGACTGAATGGTGCGGTGTAAGTTATCGGTTGTTTGCGCGAGTGTGCGTGATGAGTCAGACATTTTTTGGTCCATGGTGCGAGAAAGATCTTGAATTTGGTTCTGAAGCATGACAAACAACTGCTCCTGGCTTTCTGAACCCTGCTTT
>CAZYEQ010000080.1:0-217 GCA_964646505.1 uncultured Gammaproteobacteria bacterium | reverse complement strand
TGACCACACCAAGACCAAGGATGAAAAGGAGTAGAGTAACCAGTACCAGCGATGAAGACATACAGACTTGATTTTATAATGATATGAACGTATTATAGCCTAGTTGTATCGTGTTGCAAAGAGGCAAGATTTCACGTTATAATATTGTACGACATATTAAATTATAGTAAAAATGGCCCCATAGTTCAATGGATAGAACGAGACACTCCTAACGTCT
>CAZYEQ010000079.1:1416-2284 GCA_964646505.1 uncultured Gammaproteobacteria bacterium | reverse complement strand
CCATAACAATCACTACAAAAAGGGTATACACAGAAACCACGAGTATGCCCGCGCTCAAGACAGCTCGACGAAAAAGGGCAGTTTGTTTCGGTAGCAAACTATACGCCTCAGGAATACTGGTCGTACCATGGAGAGCAAAAATAAGTACCCCGTAAGGAAAAAGACGTGAAAATGGATGAGATACGAGGAGATGTCCCACATCGATATGTCGCGCACTCACAAGCGAAAGAATAAGAACGACAGCGATAATACCGAGCGACAAAAACAACTCTGTCTTTTTCACGGTTCGTAAACCGAAAAATACCAGTGTGCTTGTAATGGCAAAAAAAATAGTGCTCCAAAAAAAGGAATCACCGCCAAATATACTTTGCAGTGCCTCACCTACCCCGATGATATAAATTACAAGAACCCCAAAGAGGGTCATGTACATGACAATCGACATTACTACCTCACCCGTTTTTCCTAAATACACTTTTGCTAAACCCACCAACTGTAGTGGGCGCCCTGCATGGGCCGCCAATTTTCCTAATAACAAATTAAGAAGAACCGTAAGTACACCAAACACGACCAATGAGATAATTGCCAAAACAACCCCTAGATGCTGTAGGGCGTACGGTAGCCCTAAAATACCCGCGCCGATTGTGCCTGAAACAATAAGCGCAATGGCCTCAAAAAAAGATAGCTGTTTACGGAACACTCCTTGGTGAGTTTGTATTTTTGGTTCAGAGTATGTTGGCGGATATATATTCATAGCCACCTAAGTATAACATAGATGCCCCCACCTACTCACCTTGACAGAAAAAAAAGAATACACTATAGTATGGGGGCAATTCAGGCGCGCCTAGCTCAGTTGGTTAGAGCATCTCGT
>CAZYEQ010000079.1:0-1406 GCA_964646505.1 uncultured Gammaproteobacteria bacterium | reverse complement strand
GGTTCGAATCCCTCGGCGCGCACTAGCGTAGATTCTTCTTTAGAAGGAAGGTGTAAGTTAAAGTGAAAAATAGCTAGATTATTATAGGAAAAATGAAAGTTTAGATTATAAAAAATTGCTTATTTAAGCCATTTTTTATGTTTGTATACCTTCATTTTTCCTTTATTTTTGTATACATTTTTGACTTTAACTTACAGTGAGCCGCAAGCGCAGGCTTTGTCCACGAATCACAGCCACCGAGTGCGAAATCGACCGCGAAGCGGTCGTCAACCCCAGGCTGCTGCGTGTGCGTGCCCGTTCTGTAGGCCCTGGTCAAGATCCAGTCCTCACCATACGGAAATGGCAACTCAAGCGTAATGCCGGCACCCCCGGCTCCGACTGGCGTCGCTTCGGCATCCAACGCAGTCGCGCTGCCATCCGGCAACTCGGTCGCTTGTTGCGAACAGGCGACTACAAGCAGCGACAATCCAAGACCTAGTATTCGCATTTCTTGATTCCCTCTCCAGAACGAAGTCCAACCATCTCAAGCGTCGAACTAGTCAACCCGAGCACGGCAAGCTCGGCAGGAAAGCGGATCTCGGTCAGCGCGTAGTTACGCTCATTGATCTTCCTCATGATGTCGATTCGCGACCCACCACCGAATGTGGACGAGGCGTATGCGACAAGGCCATCAGCAATGGGATCAATCCTGTCGGATTGAAGACTACTCCTGAGAACGGTTTGCGCCGACACATCACCCTGCATCGCCTCTGCAAACAACCTTGGTGAAAAGAATCTTGGTGGTCCTTCAGTGATGCCCTGCGAAAAATCCGTAGTAAAAACAAAGGTGGTTTGACTAGTCGTGGCGGTCCGCACACCATACTTAAAGGAGAATATCCGCCCGGTATCTACAGACGGCACCGTCTCGTCCTCCCCGAAGAGCCACTGCCCGTGTAGCGACATCACCATACACGGTGCGTTCGCTGTTCCTGACTCCAAGACCAGCAAAAGTACCACAATCGCAACAACACACAAACAAGCTAAAATACCAATCACACGTCTACGCCACATAAACACACAGTGGTTAAATGTATTTATTTATCCTACCAAGATGTGTACAAGTTGTCTAGCGCCGGTCGCCGCCAATCGGGCGGTTGGGCCGTGGTTACGCTTTTTGTTGGCCTCCACCTTGCGTCTCCCGGTCGCATACCGTGGTGCGCAGCACCTCGAGACTACGACCAGGCCGTGAGCCCCCCGACATTCCGACTACTTGAAGTATCGCGAGCGAACATCAACCTCGGACATAGCCATGGTGGGTATATGTAAGTTAAAGTGAAAAATAGCTACATTATTATAGGAAAAATGAAAGGTTAGATTATAAAAAATAGCTTAATTAAGCTATTTTTATGTTTTTGTTCCCTCATTTT
>CAZYEQ010000078.1:1130-2294 GCA_964646505.1 uncultured Gammaproteobacteria bacterium | reverse complement strand
GGAGGGTGGTATCAAAACCACCTAAGAGCGGATACGACACGGCGAGATGTTTTTTCGCGCGAGTCACAGCTACATAAAATAATCGTCGTTCTTCCTCAAGCCCGTTGTCGCTTCGCAGTGACCGATCCGATGGAAATTGCCCAGCCGCCATATGAATAACAAACACCGCCTCCCATTCAAGCCCTTTGGCCTGGTGAATGGTCGAAAGAACCATTTTTTCACTCTCGTGTTCTGCGCGACGCGCGGCCGCGGCCGTGTAACTCTCTTGCAAGCTGGCATCGGCTAAAAATTGTTCGAGTGCTTTTTCACGATGTTCTTCATGAAGAAACGCGGCCTCGGCATATTGCGATAGCTGTTCAATATCCTGCAAGCGTTCACGCGCGTCAGGAAACTCGTGCTCGGCATAGGCGCGATACACACTCTCGACAATGGCGGTGATGGCGTCGCCCGGCATCACTGCGCCGTCTTCTGTTTTCGTCGCCTCAACTGCCTCCCACGCCTTAAGCACATCGTTCCAGCCAAGTTGCGCGCGTGCCGTAAGCACCGAACCAATATGACGGATATCGACAAATGACGCGGTTTCAGGTAAACGCTCAAATTCAGCAAGAATTTTTTGAATCGCTGCCGGGCCAATCCCCGATTGCATCGCAAGCACGCGACTCCAGGCAATCGTGTCGCGCACATTGTGAATCACGCGCAAGTATGCCAGCGTATCTTTAATGTGGGCGCGTTCAAAAAAACGAGTACCGCCACGGTAGTCGTAGGGAATCCCCCGTTTGGTAAGCTCAATTTCGACTGCCTGTGAATGAAACGCGGCGCGAAATAAAATGGCAATTTCATGAAGTGGTACACCTTCAGCTTGAAGCTCCTGAATGCGACCAACCACAAACTCTGCCTCTTCGCGCGGGTCGGTAAACGCATGCACTTCTGGGCGCGTAAATTCGGGCAACACACTTTGCAATGTTTTTTTGTGTTGCCTTGTGTTATTGGCTATTACCTCGTTTGCGAGTGACAAAATGTTTGGGGTAGACCTGTAATTTGTTTCTAAACGAAACACGATTGCATTTGGAAAAAAAGAGGTGAACTCTAAAATGTTTGCAATGTCAGCCGCGCGAAACGAATAAATACTTTGCGAATCATCGCCTACGGCCATGACATTGCCAT
>CAZYEQ010000078.1:0-1120 GCA_964646505.1 uncultured Gammaproteobacteria bacterium | reverse complement strand
CATCATCGAAAATGGCAAAGAGTATGTCATGGAAGCAAGTTATGGTGATGTGACGAAAATAATTTTACAATCGAAGCCTGTATTTTGTTAGTATCTTGATACTCATCCACGAGTACATATTTAAATTGTGTCGCAAACCGTTCACGCACGCGGTCATGTTTTAAAAGAAGCAAATAGGTATTCACCAAAAGATCATCAAAATCCATGGCGTTCGCCATACGCTTTCGTTTTTCGTATTCAGTAGCGAGTCGTGTTAACGTGTCGGACACTGAAATCCACTGCGGGTGTTTGTCGATAATAACCGCATCGAGGGTTGTTTCGGCGTTACGCGCGAAGCTGATTAAGCTATGCAGTACCTGCGGTGAAGGAAAATGCTTGTCTTTCCGCTCAATACCTTCGTATTTCAAACAAAGTTTTAATAAGTCCAAACTATCTTCGCTATCGAGAATCGTAAAATTTGGCTGATACCCCAAAAGCGGCGCGTACTGCTTGAGCAAACGAAACGAAATATGGTGAAACGTACCAGACCATGGCAAACGTTTGGTCGTGTGGGTGAGCATTTCCACACGACTGGTCATTTCTCTCGCGGCTTTGTTGGTAAAGGTGACCAAAAGGATTTCTTCGGGCAATGTGCCATGTTCGAGAAGGTACGCAACGCGGTACGTAATGGTTCTCGTTTTACCACTTCCTGCTCCGGCGAGCACCAAACACGGGCCATCACCCTTTTCTACAACAGCAAGTTGTTCGGCATTTAATTCTTTGGCGTAGTCGATCATATGACGTTCATCATAACAGACCGACAATAATTTTTCTAGAATTAAAAAAGGCGCGGTACTCATCACATCGTGCGCTTCGCACACGAGTGACTTTCCCGCACGAATCAGTCATCGAGCATACCCCATGCAGGGTTCGGTGTCGATGCAGAAGAGAACCGAGGCTCGCTCTCTCTCAGGTGAATCTCATAGTCGCGCGCCATCTGCTCGTAGCGAGCGAGTGTCTGCTTAGCCTCCATGTCTCCGCTGGCTGCCAACCTCCCGAGCTCTTCCTCCTCCTTGCGAAGTCGCGCAAAAAACTCCTCTGGATTGATTTGATTGTCCATGATCACCTCTTTCATGAATGG
>CAZYEQ010000077.1:0-2358 GCA_964646505.1 uncultured Gammaproteobacteria bacterium | reverse complement strand
GAAGGTTGGGAAGGGGTGGAAACCCTTTCCCAAGAGGAGCGCCAGCGACGAGTGAGAGTTCCCCGTCCAGCCCGCTAGCACCAAAATACCCCTAACATAGGGGTATTTTTTTAGGGAATTCTATGGTTTTACACAAATATGGTAGTATATTTTAAATAATTAAGGGTAATGTTTACAATCTGCCACCACCACTGGTGGTTTTTTTGTTTTGGTTGCGCGGTAGAATAGGCAAAATAGGTACCAATGTTTACGTTTGCCACCAATTTGTATGACTTCTTTTGTCTGTCCCTCGTGTGGATATGGTCGGAGCTGGAAGCTCCGACGCAACAAACGAAAGTGTAAATCATGTCGACAAGAGTATGCGTCTCTTGTATACCCGGTGGCAGGGTTACGTGTAGATGCTCATGTTTGGCGCAAAGGTATCTCTGTATTCTTACGAGAACGTACAGCTCAAAGAGTTGAGGAAGAAGTGGGGGTTGGAACCAATACCGCTAAACGTATGACCATGATCCTTCGTTTGAGTATAGCCAAAGATGTACCGCCGGTGTTTACGGGACCGGTCGAGATGGACGAAACGTATATTGGGGGTCAACGAAAGAACAGGCGACTCCATATCCGTCGTATGAAAGCGAAACGAGGACATGGCACAGACAAACTCCCTATTGTCGGAATAGTGTGCCGTACATCTGGTCGTGTCTATATGGAAGTCTTACCAAAGAGATTAGACGTCCATGCGATTATGCATATCCTACAGCACCGTGTAGAACACGGTGCTGTAGTCTATACCGACGGATTTAAAATGTACCGTATGTTACCAAAACACGGCTTTACGCATGAGTACGTCAACCACCATCTGTATGAGTATGTTCGAGGTGAAGTCCACACCAACAGTATTGAAGGATTTTGGGGAATACTCAAACGAAAACTTTCTTGTATTGGCGGCATGCGCCGCCAATACTTACCTCTTTTTGTGGCCGAAATTGTCTGGAAATACAATCACAGAAACCTCACTCTAGAAGAACAAGAAAAGAAACTCTATGAAACTTTATTGAAATTTGGTGGCAGATTGTAAACATTACCCTTTATTATCTTCGTAGCTTGCGGCAATTTTTTCCATATAATCCATAATTTTTTCCCGACTTGTACCGGGTAAAAACTCAACGATATACGAACTGCCGTCGTCTGAATATCTTCCGCCGAGAGCATTACTTCCATCAAAACATTCCTGATGGAGCTTTTTGGTTATAACATCGCGGCCGCCTAATGTTTTTAAAATATCCATCGGTACTTCTAGACCAGCCATGTTTGAATCAACGTAGTACTCAAGTCCAAATTTACCGCTTAACACCTCATATTTTTTACCATTTTCATAGACTCCTTCTCTTGAAAAAGACATAACAAAAATACAGAAAAAATATATAAAATGAACATTTGTCGTTTAGTTCTATTACTAGAGTACATGTTTTAGTCAAATCGCGCAATGTTTCAAAATGTATTCTACGTATAATTATTCTTTTATTTTTACGTTATTTTCGGTAAACTACATCATATTTAAACAACATACATATGAAAAAACCACTTCTTTTCAGTCTCGTTTTAGGGAGCCTCCTCTTCCCTCTTTCAGCCCACACTGCATTTGACCCAGCAGAAGGTTTTTCACCCATTACATGGGTTGGTGCACGCGGTATAACCAGTTACATGCGTGCTCCTCTAAATATTGGGTACATCGACTACATCACCGTGATTGACCTCACGAAAACACAGGTGAAGCTCGTATCATCTGGCGTACCACGAACGAGCACTGGCCCAGCCGTTGCCCCTTTTCCCACCTCAACGGCTGAAAACTGGCTATTTACACGCGCGATGGTCGAACAATTTAAAGCACAGAACCCGGAAGTGAAGTTTGTGTGGGATATGCCATTTTTTAGCATTACTATTCCGAGGTGTCTTCCATACCTACCTTATCCGAAAAGAAATTATCCAACGGTATATCCCTAAACGAAGTGCACCCTGGAACGGAAAAGTGGAGAGAGCAAACAGAAGTATTGATGATGAGTATTATCTTAATATGGGTCGCCCCTGGAAACATGTATACCAATATACCAAGTGGTACAACTACGAACGACCCCACCTTGGGAAAGACATGAACGGCCTAACCCCCTACCAAAAGTACCTCAGTGTAGCCAAGGACTAAAAGTGTCAGTCTTAGAGGGTGACTGTACAACATCTTGACAAAAGGTGTTTTTTGTGCTATACTATGGCGTTCCGTTTTGCGTAGGATTCTCCTTCGTACGACGGGCGTTACAACCCAACAGACCGGGGGGAAACCCTCGAGAAAGGCTGAGAAAGCCATGACCA
>CAZYEQ010000076.1:0-2399 GCA_964646505.1 uncultured Gammaproteobacteria bacterium | reverse complement strand
CCGCTTCCACCGTTTTGTTGAAAAACGAACGAACACGATCGCGCCAGAAACACTCCACAGGGTAAGAAGAATCGCGAGGTACGGATCAAGACGACGGGCAAAACTATGCTCACCATCAAACATGTACCAACTAATAATGTACCCGCCCACTGTCACAAAGGTAAGAATAAGAAACGGAATCCACGACTGAATTTTTAATCGTTGCACCTCAATAAAACCACGAAACGAAAGCACAAGTGCCACCACCATAAGCACAAACACATGCCATCGGAGAGTTAAAAACACATTCGGCACGAATGCGTCACTCGGCGGACGATTGAACAAAATATTTCCTGGTAAGACATCGTGTGGCACAATGCCACGCGCAAACCCCCATCCGGAAAGTTCTCCGAACATGTGTCTGCCCGCGTCAACCACATTCCAGGTTTCTTTGAACGACGAAAGTCCTGAAACAAGTTCAATCCCCGGAATACACAAAAGCAACCCTCCAACGGTCATAATGAGCACAAATATTTGTCCAGCCTGTACTGGTAAAGATTCGTATTCGTTCGTGGCAAAACGCCACGCGAATGATCCGACCAGCGTGAGCACGGCAAGAAGCGCGGTCACAACATAACCAAACGGCAGCAAACACAGAAAACACACCGCGAACGCGGTTTGCCCCTTTTTTTGCTCAGCCATAGCCGTAACCAAAAACCACAAAAAGAACAAAAAGTGAATCACACCAAGTGTGACTGGTAGCGTAAGCGCGCCCACAGCCTGTAGGCTAAATGGAAGGAGAGACAGCGCGGATACCATAAGCGCGTGTCGCCACGAACGAAACAAAACCGCACCAATGCGAAACATGAGGAGTGGTACAAGCAAACCAAACAGTGTTGGACCAAGCCAAATACTTGTTTTTACCAAATCAGTTCCAGTGAGGCGAACAAAAAAAGTACTCAACCCCCACAACGTTCCGTAATTAAACTTGTGTTGCGCAAACAATACCTCTGGCACTGGCACGCCGACAAACACTTTATATACAAGCGGCTTATCGAATAGGGTTGGTCCGTACGGTTTTCCTGTAAGAAGTTGTGATTCAACGGCCAAATGACGCCAGGTGTCTGCCCCCCACGGAAGCGTGTGTCCAAAAGCAAGATAGGTATGCAGCACAAAAGATGCGCCTACAATGCACAACAAAATACGGCTCACTTTTGTTTTTGAAAATACAGCGATGAACAAAAATAAAAACAACCCAGAACGAACGTACCCGACATACGAGTCATAAATATGCCAAACCGTATTATAGGCACCCGTACTCGTCGCCCGACTCATGAGAAACACGAGAACCGCGCACAGAAGAATAAACACAATATAAAAAAGGGGCGGAAGTGACCACACGGACATTTCCTTGCCGGGCCGCATTGGGGGTACGCTGTAACTTCCCAAGCGTAACCGAAGCGCGTATAGTGTGGTGGTGAGAGTTGATACAACCGCAGCCACGCCTGTCATAACGCCCGGCGAGAGAAAACCAAACACGACCACTGCTGACATGGCAAACCCAATCAGGCACACCACAAACCCTATGCCAAGCACACTACGAAACACATCGCGTTCCTTCACTCCATACACGGCCTCAAATATATGTTCCCACTGGCGACCGACCACGGAAAGGTACACAATAACACTACACCAACCAATAAGTGATGAGCCTCCAAAAACTTCACGATACGCAAAACCACCAATGGCAAGCCATGGTAGCGTGTATAAAAGCGCCCGGATTGTCTGCCATGACATAGGTCTGTTAAAATAGAGACCGAACCTATGAATCTTACCTACCCAAAGTATATCATGATCGAAGTTGCCCTCACAACGTTACTCGGGGTCAGTCTTCTTGTATCGTTTCCAGCATGTGTGACCGCCTTTTTTGCGCTCTTCTTTTTTCTTTCGTCAGGGTTTGGGCTCGGCAGTTGGTTTTTTCCACAAGATTCATGTGCCACAAAAACAGGAAAAGGAATCTTGGTTGTATTTGGTGCACTCCTCACTACCCTTACCGTTCTCTACTATCCGTTTGGATATTCACTCGCGACACTTCTTGTTAGCATCACCATTATTTGTGTCAAAGCACTCTTTGCACGGCGAAACACGCAAGAAGACATTCTTATGTTACCACCACTTCCCTGGACGCCGTACCTTTTATTAACCGTGGTAGCTTCCTTAGGAGAAGTCGCCCTCTCGGCCTTTATCCTTTCACGCCGGTTTAGCGATACCCTCATTAGCCCGTGGACGCTCTTTGGTCCACGATTTTTTGTAGGCGCGCTCATCATCACAACACTTTCACTTATTACCTTGTTTTCTCCAAAAGCCCCAGCGCGTCGATTGGTCTTAGCTCTGTTTTTGGCGCGCGCGGTCGGTGTAGC
>CAZYEQ010000075.1:0-2414 GCA_964646505.1 uncultured Gammaproteobacteria bacterium | reverse complement strand
ATACCATCTACGACCGGTTTGTTCTTTCCAGAAATCAACGCTTCACCAGGGCCCGCCGGAAGTGGCCAAACACAACAAAGTTTTCGTATTTATTACATTGATGGGTTCAGGTACTTACCAAATGGAAATTAAGAGAAAGACCGGCTCACAAGCCGGTTTTTCCTATTTTAAGCTCTGTGTGTAAATTTGAAATTTGACATTGTCATCATGTATAAAGTAAACAAAAAACAACTGGTGGGGGGCAAAGATGTAGCGGCTTTGCTAAAACTCTACCAGCCAATGTGCCGGACGAAACCGGAACTTGTTTCCGGCGACAAAACCGGCGGTGGGGACTCCGCGCGCTACAGCGAAGGACCCCACTTATTTTTTTACATTTATCTCCTTTTTGAGGCGTCTATCTTGACTATAGCCGCAAAATATGCTATACTAATGTATACCTGCATCTCATATGTAGGCTAGCCAATACGTTATTCCATTTCCTAATTGTTCTCTTATTTTCGTCTTATCCGGTGCACACGGGATAGGTGAGTATAGTGCGACAAATAAAGAAAGGTCCGTATCATTGGTGTTATACTCATAATTTTCCGTATGGATAATAAATTGTTTATCGGGGGGTTGTCATACAGCACAACAGAAGAAGGGTTGAAAAACGCTTTTGCTCAAGCTGGTACCGTTATTTCAGCTCGTGTCATGCTCGACAAAATGACTGGCCGCTCACGTGGTTTCGGTTTTGTGGAAATGGCTACTGCTGAAGAAGCACAGAAAGCTATTGAAATGTTCCACGATAAAGAACTTGATGGTCGTCGCATTGCTGTTGACATCGCTCGTCCACTTGAAGATCGTCCACCTCGCCGCAACAGTGGCGGAAACGATCGCTACTAAATAAAACATGTCGGTCTGTGCACGACCGATATACAAAAACAACTCTCCAAAAGGGGGTTGTTTTTGTTTGGGGATATGCTACGCTACAGTCGCATAATTCGTAAATTATAGTATCTATGCAAATTGCGCTTATTGCAGCTATTGCCCTTATTATCGGGGCTTTGGGGGCCGGGACGTATGTGTCGTTTATGCAAAAAAAGAATGTGGACGCTCCGGTGTCAGCTACTGAAACAGAGGTTGTGGGCGATAGTGTTGTGGTAAAAGAAGAAAACAATGCTGGGAATACGCCATCAGGGGGGCCTGCGCCAGTTGCTAGCACACAGATAAAAGCAGAGACTCGTGTGGCAGTGGTGGTAAATGATGTCAAACTTACTGACGCGCAAATTAGTGCTCTTGAGAAAAAATACAGCACGACCATTGCCGGAGGAAATTATTGGTATGATGTAAAAACCGGTGCCTGGGGAAAGATCGGCGGGCCAACCGAGGGTTGGCTTGAGGCAAATGAGAGTATTGGAGGGAATATGAAGGCTAATGCGTCAGGAGATGCAAAAACCGGATTTTTTATCAATGGTCGCGAGTTACATCCAACAGATGTAAAAAATATTCAAGCTCTTTTTGCCGCCTACGGGGTGGCTGCGGTTCCTGGTTCGTACTGGGTTGATGCAAGTGGTAATTTTGGCCTTATGGGGCAAACAGTAACACTTGGTAATTTAGTGCAAATGATGCAGGGGCTTCAGGTTCAGGGAAAGTCGAGTTTTTACTACAAAACAAATGGAAAAGATTACACTGGTTTTGGTGGTGGCGGTGGTTTTAGTTATTTTAACGCAAAAAACGATTATAATGGCTCAAGTAGTGTATTTGTGGATGAAACAGGTGTGAATATTGACTACACCCCAAAAAGTAGTGAGTACTAAGCTAAAAAGAGGGAAATTTGGCCATCTTGACAGGTTTTTCCCATCATGCTACAATTGGCCTACTAATGTTTCTCTATGTCACAGGAAAATCTCGTAAAACTTGAATCAGAGGGTACTGAAGATGGAGCGGTTGGTAAAGGTCACATGCTCTTTACACGCAAGAACAAAAAGACCTTGAAAGATCGTCTTCGCTTGCGCAAATATAACCCAATTGCCAAACTTCATACTTGGTATAAAGAAGTAAAATAACGAATAGTCCGGCCGTAAGGCCGGATTTTCGTATGCTTGATTAATTTGGTAGGGTGGGGTATAGTGGGGCTATCTTAGAGTAATGGGCCTGTAGTTTCAATGGTAAAACATCGGTCTCCAAAACCGAGGTTCCCAGTTCGAATCTGGGCGGGCCTGCAATTCAGTAAATGGGTGGTTTTCAGCCAGTACACGCCAACCGATATTGGCCACACAGACACATGTTTTGCCTTTCAACAGAAAGTTCGAGCCGATCTTTTTAAGAAATGCTCGGATCGCAATTAAATCGCCTTCATCGGCGATTTTTTTGGCTTGGTTACTATCTAAAATAAATTTCCTCATTGGTTCGAGCCAGCTATTGCCCTTGTTCTG
>CAZYEQ010000074.1:0-2480 GCA_964646505.1 uncultured Gammaproteobacteria bacterium | reverse complement strand
ATGACAAAATACGCAATTCCAGTATATTATTTACTTGTACCAAGTGAAGACAGCTCTAATCTTGGTCGTCTCGATGGCATGCGCTATGGCGTGCGTGAGGCAGGGGAGTCGCTTGAAGAAGTGTATAGCCATTCACGTGCCAAGGGGTTTCCTTCAGAAGTAAAACGTCGTATTATGGTAGGGACGTATGCGCTTTCGGCCGGGTATTACGACGCGTATTACCGTAAAGCGCAAAAAGTACGCACCGCGATTATTCGTGATTTTGATCGCGTGTTTAACGAGGTAGACGTGCTCGTTACCCCAACCTCGCCATTCCCAGCGTTTGGGGTGGGTGAAAAAGCCAACGATGTTTTGGCGATGTACGCGGCCGATGTGTTTGTGAGCCCTGCGGCCGTGGCTGGGTTACCTGCGCTGTCGGTGCCGGGTGGAAAAACAAGCGCTGGTTTGCCGGTTGGCGTACAGTTTATTGGTCGCCGACTCGACGATGCGCGAGTATTACAAGCTGGTCATGCCCTATTTACTCATAATACATCTCTATGAAACCAATGAATAAGTGGTGGTTTGCCGCTCTTGGCGCGGCCGCAGTCGTTATGATAGCTTCGGTGCTTATGTTAATGGAGCCACTCGAACGGCAACGAATCACTGGCGTGCTCCGCAATGATGCCGACCATGGTGAAACACTCGAGCCAGTACAACCGCCCGAAAGTCCGGCAGATGTACTCGTGCGTGTGCAGGCTCCGCAAAGAAACGAAACGATTCAGAATCCACTCCAAATACGCGGAGAGGCTCGTGGTATTTATTTTTTTGAAGCTTCATTTCCTATCAAATTACTTGACGCGAATGGCCTTGAGGTGGCGACTGCCATTGCCACTGCCGAGAGCGATTGGATGACTCAAGACTTTGTGCCATTTTCCGCGACACTGACGTTTATTCGTCCACCAACAGAAACAGGAAGTTTAGTATTCATGCGCGATAACCCATCTGGTTTGCCAGAACACGATGCGTCGTTCGTGGTGCCGGTGCGGTTTGGTGAGGCGCTTGTGGCACCTGAAGAAGGGAAGGCGTCCGTGGCAAACGATGGATGTGTGATTAGTGGTTGCAGTGGCGAAATTTGCGGTGAAGAGCAAATGGCCAGCACCTGTTTATACCGTGCCGAGTACTCGTGTTACAAAACCGCTACCTGCGAGCGCAATAAAGGCGGAAAGTGTGAATGGTTACAGAGCGATGAGCTAGCATCGTGTTTGAAGCAGGTGAAAATGACTGCACCCTCTGAAAAAAATACCATGGTGTACTAACGCCATAAAAAATATCCGGCGATGAGCCGGATATTGTTTTACAATCGTTCTACCCAGTGTGGGTCAACCTCTACTTCAAGTTCAAGAAAGATTTTTTTGTTTGTCGCTGCTTCTAATTCTCGGCGAGCCATTTGTCCAATTTCTTTTACTTTATTCGCGCGTGACCCAATAATAATTTTTTTGTATCGTTCATCGTTGGTTAACACTCGCGCTTTAATCGCAATACCAGGCGTTGCCAGTTCACCTTTACCAAATATCTTGTCTTCCACCGAGTCAACCTCGACAGAAATAGAATAAGGCACTTCTTTATCAAATACAGAAAATACTTTTTCACGAATAATTTCCGCGATCCAAAAATGATTGTCAATGTTTGTTAGTTGGTCTTCGGGGTACATGGGTTCGCCTTCAGGCAATAGTTCCATCACTTTTTGTTTGAGCGGTTGAATATGGCTCGCGCGAAGAGCTGACAAGTAAAACAGGCCGTCAAAATCTGATGCCCAGGCTTCGTATTCACGAGTATGTGGGCGCTCACCCGCAGGCACGTCACTTTTGTTAATCACGAGCACTTTTGGGTTTTTTAAGTGGCGAATCATGCCGTACACCGCGCGTTCTTCGGGGCCGATTTCACGAGTAGGGTCGACAACGTATACGATCACATCAATATCTTGAAGCGCCTCGCTTACCTTGTTTGTGAGGCGGGCAGTAAGGGGGCTGCGTCGGTCTTTAAATACCCCGGGCGTATCAACAAAAATAGCCTGTCCTTCAGGCATGTTCATAACCCCGTGGATGATGTGGCGGGTCATTTGGGCACGAAATGAAGTAGCGGCAATTTTCGTCCCAACGAGGGTGTTCAAAAGCGTTGATTTCCCAACGTTACTGCGACCAACGAGAACCACAAATCCAGATTTCATAAGGGGAGGTAGTGAAGAAAAGGTATAATTGAATCACTATAGCAGAAAAGAAGAGGGAAGTCAAGGTAATGGGGAAAAATAAAAACACCCGCATCGCTACCCTCCTTTCGTGCGATGTGGGTGTTGGGTTGCCGATCAGCTTCGGCCTAGGCTAGGCCTGGGCCTCGGGGACGTTCGGCTCGGCGTCGTCACTCCGCAGCGGCCTGGCCGCCGGGGGCGCGATGGTCGGCGAGGCCATGAGGTCGGTGGCCTTGAGGGGCACCAGCGGGCCGGC
>CAZYEQ010000073.1:0-2656 GCA_964646505.1 uncultured Gammaproteobacteria bacterium | reverse complement strand
TCGGAATGATTTCGAGTATTGAGCCGTTCGACCCGTATCCATTTATTTTGCTTAACCTTACCTTGTCGTGCGTGGCCGCGCTTCAAGCCCCGGTTATTTTGATGAGTCAAAATCGCCAAACAGAACGTGACAGGCTCACTGCCAAATATGATTACGCGGTAAACCGAAAAGCCGAGCGTGAGATACGAGAACTTGTCGAAGAAGTGCGCCGTTTGCGAGAACTCGTAGAAAAAAGCACGAAATAAATCGTCTCGTATATTTGCTATGCATGCATTGTCTATTGAACATTTGGTAAAAAAATACGGTGAGAATATTGCGGTGAATGATATTTCTTTTTCAGTTGAAGAAGGTGAGTTTTTTGGGTTTCTTGGTCCAAATGGGGCCGGGAAAACAACGACGATTCACATGACTACCGGTATTGCTCAAATCACGAGCGGAATTATTTCAGTCTTTGGAAAGGATGTCGCGAAAGAATATCGTGAAGCGCGAAAACTCATCGGTCTTTCTCCACAAGATTTTAATGTTGATATCTTTGCCCCGGTTGAAAAAATCTTGTGGTTTGTAGGGGGCTATTATGGTATGTCACGAGCCGAACGCTTGGCGCGCATTCCTGAGCTACTAACCATTTTTGACTTGAACGAACATAAGCATAAGCCATTTATGCAACTTTCGGGTGGTTTAAAACGTCGTGCCATGCTCGCGCGCGCCATGGTGCATGATCCAAAACTGCTCATTTTAGACGAACCTACCGCTGGGGTAGATGTGGAACTTCGTCACGATTTGTGGCGGTATCTAAAAGAAATGAATAGTCGTGGAAAAACGATTATTCTCACCTCACATTATTTAGAAGAGGTAGAGTATTTATGCGAACGCATTGGCATTATCGCCAAAGGAAAAGTGGTGGCTATGGGGAGTAAGGCGGAATTCACTGAAGGTGGAAAAAAACTTGAACAAACCTACCTTTCACTTACCAAAAAATCGTAATATGAATACCATCGGCTTATATACATTTATTGCTCGTGAAACACGGCGCCTGACACGGGTCTACGTTCAAACTATTTTTTCACCCATTATCAACGCGGTGCTTTATATTCTGATTTTTGGATTTGTGGTTGGGTCGCGCATTGGAGATTTTAATGGCGTGCGGTATATTGAGTTTGTTCTTCCTGGTGTGTTGATGCTTAACCTTATTGGCTCGGCGTTTTCACATAGTTCAACTTCACTATACATGGGTCGCTGGACCAAATCACTTGAAGAAATTCTCGTGGCGCCTTTGTCGTATTTGGAAATGGTGATTGGATTTGTCGTAAGTTCTGTTATTCGCGGACTGATTGTGTCGGCAGGTATTTACCTGGTGGCAATTCTTTTTCGCGCTGCGACCATTACCCATGTGTGGTGGTTTTTGTTTTATACGGTCGCTGTGGCGATTATTTTCGCCTTACTTGGGTTACTCGTTGGGTTGTGGGCAAATAACTTTGAGCAACTTACAGTTTTAAATACGTTTCTCATAACTCCACTCACGTTTTTGGGCGGCGTATTCAATTCTATTACCATGATGCCTGAGAAGGTGCAGTGGGTCGTTCGTCTCAATCCTTTTTTCTATTTTGTTGACGGGTTACGGTACTCCATGATTGGCGTTCATGAGGCGAATACGGTTGTGGGGCTTGGCATTATCGGCGGTCTTATTGTGGTTTTGGGTGCCCTGGTGTGGTATTTGTTCTCAATTGGGTGGCGGTTGCGAGCGTAAAGAAAAGAGACACGGGTAACAGTAAAAAACACCTTGACAAAAGGTGTTTTTTGTGCTATACTTTCGTGTCCGTGAAAAGCTTCAAGGACCGTTTCAGATGGCTGAAACGCACGACAGGAGAGACAATGGAAGATGAGATCGGGGAGGGTGGTGCTATCAGTCACATGCTCGGTGAACTGCGCAAGCAGCAAGAACCGGAGCTACTTGGCTCTGACGAGGCTGGTCAAGCCGGGCTCGAAAAGATGATGCTGTTCTGGAAGCTCGTGCACATCACCGGTGTTTTGGGTGGGCAGCTGCCCGATTCACTTCGGACGTTCGGAGTCACCAAGGAGGAGTGGCAGGGATGGGTCGACAAGTACGGCCTTCCCAGCCCTGATGATGTTACCCAGTAAGGCAGTCGCGCTGTTCGCTGGGTGAGCATCACGGGGGACGTGCGTGTGTGCATCGCGCGCCACGTCCTCCAAATTCAAAAAAACATCTTTCTAAAGGTGTTTTTTTGTTGTCTTTTGTAAAAAAATATTGTGGTATACTACCTCAAGACCACTCATTCTTTCCTTTTTGTATGAAAAAAATTATTGTAGGAATATGCATAGCGATGAGCACAATAATTATTGGAGCTGCTGCGTTTATTATGCCCCGCTATCAGGGTATAAAACCTGTTATCACGCGTCCACCAGAAAATATTGCTGATATTATTGAAGCACATAATCAAGATCAGTTATCGGGGCAAGCTTCAGAGAACACATCATCTGTCGCTATTACGCCAAAACCTGGAAGCGGCCTTGCGACAGATTTTCCTCTCACGCTGCCACCGGGGTTTGGCATAGAAGTACTTGTGAAAGATGCACCAGGCGCTCGTGTTATGGCCTTTGATAGTCACGGTGATTTGTGGGGGTCGAGTACCTCAAA
>CAZYEQ010000072.1:0-2669 GCA_964646505.1 uncultured Gammaproteobacteria bacterium | reverse complement strand
CTCCTCTTAGGAACACCTTCGGGTTTTCCTAGCCTTTCCTCAGCAAGTGAAACCTCACGGTTTCACCCTTCCCTAGTTCAATTCTCACATGCAAACACAAAAGTAATACCCCTTAAAGGGGTATTACTTTTTGAGGTACGGGTGAGAATTGAACTCACGCATAAGGGTTTTGCAGACCCCTGCCTTACCACTTGGCTACCGTACCATTACCTTTCTAAGAACGCGTTCAGCATACCACGGCTTCCTCTTTTTTTCAAGAGGGAAAGTGTGATACCATGAGCCTATTATGGCTAAAAATACCCCTTCTACAAAAACTCTCGTTCTCATTGATGGAAACGCCATTATTCACCGCGCGTACCATGCTGTTCCCCCACTCACGACCAAAGATGGCACGGTCGTAAACGCGGTCTACGGCTTTGTGACCACCCTCCTCCGGGTCATCCAAGAACTCAAACCCACCCACCTTGGCGTTTGTTTTGATGTAGCCGGCGGCACGTTTCGCGATGAAGTATATACCGAATACAAAGCGACCCGCGTTAAATCAGACGATGCCCTCTATAAACAAATTCCCTTGGTTCACGAAATGGTGCGCGCCATGGGTATTGCCGTATTTACGAAAACAGGGTTTGAGGCCGACGATGTGATCGGTACAATTAGTGCTGATAAGTCACTCCGTAAAAACAACATCGACACTATCATCGTGACGGGCGATATGGATATTTTGCAGCTTATCGACGAACACACTCGTGTCTATGAACTTCGAAAAGGTCTGTCAGACGTGGTTATTTTCGATGCTGAAAAAGTGAAAGAAAAATATGGATTCGGACCCGAACATATTATTGATTATAAATCATTTCGCGGTGATACGTCCGATAACATTCCTGGCATTAAAGGTATTGGTGAAAAAACAGCCACCGAACTCATTACCAACATCGGCGGACTTGAAGATATTTACAACGACCTTGCAAAAAAAGATTCAGTCATTCGTTCTACATTTACCAAAAGTGTGATTGCAAAACTCGACGGTGGTCGCGAATCCGCTGAAATGAGCCGAACGCTTGCCACGATTCGTCGCGATGTGCCTGATTTAGATTTCTCACTCGACGCAGCTGCCATCAAACCATTTGACTTCGATATTCTTGAGCCGCTCCTCATTAAATTTGAATTTTTCTCTCTTTTAAAGCGTTTACGGGGCGGTGCTCCAGAACAAAAAAAAGCAACCAAAAAACCTGAAGCGGCTATTCCGATACAAACCGTGAGCGCAAGCGATATTAAACAAACATTAACATCACTCAAAAACACTCCTCTTCTCGCGATCAAAGAAGAAGTGACGACGGGCGATATTTTAACCGGCAAACTAACGCACCTTATTCTTGGCACTCCAGACGCCATTTCCATTATGGCGTGGGTAGATGTGAAGGCTCACAAAGAATTGTTAACTGAGGTACTTGGAAGTGCTGGCACGATTCTTGGACATGATGTGAAAGAAGCGTATCGTGCCTTATCGCACGAAGGCGTTATGATGACAGCACCGCTTTTCGATATCATGATTGCCTCATACGTCGTGAACTCGAGCACCCGCGCGCATGATTTAGAAAGTATTGTTGAGCGTGAACTCCAAATTCCTTTGCCTCCAAAAAGCGCGCAGGCGTCACTCTTCCGCCCGCCAATCGAAGAAACCGCGACCGAACTCATACACTACTTCCCTCTTCACACTATTTTTAGTGCGTCACTCGATGCCATGAGCGGCAACGGGGTATTCAAAGATATTGAAATGGATTTGATTCCAGTACTTTCAGCCATGGAACTCGTTGGTGTGGCTGTCGACCTTAAAGCGCTCGGTGAATTATCTGACACCATTAAAAAAGATATCGACAAACTCACCAAACAAATTTGGAAAGAAGCAGGCACCGAATTTAACGTGGCTTCGAGCACCCAACTGCGTGACATTTTATTTGATACCCTACAACTTCCGACCGATGGTATTAAAAAAGGAAAGACAGGTTACTCAACCGCGGCTTCAGAGCTCGAAAAGTTGCGCGAGTCGCACGCGATTATTCCACTTATTGAAGAACACCGTGAACTCGCGAAATTGCAAAATACCTACGTCGATGTATTACCGACACTCGTCAACCCAACCACTGGTCGCATCCACACTCATTTCAACCAAACCATTGCTGCGACGGGTCGCTTATCGAGTACTGATCCCAACTTACAAAATATTCCGATTCGCACCGAACTTGGCGCGCAGGTGCGCAACACATTTATTGCGGCTAAAGGCTACAAACTTATTTCAGCCGACTATTCCCAAATTGAACTGCGTATTGTGGCCTCGCTTGCAAAAGATAAACGCATGATGGAGATTTTTAATGAGGGGAAAGATATTCATGTGTCAGCCGCGGCCGCGATTCACGGCGTCAAAGAATCTGAAGTCACAAAAGAAATGCGTTACGCAGCCAAGGCCGTGAACTTTGGCATTTTGTACGGCATGGGGTCGTTTGGCTTAGCGTGGCGCACGCAAATTCCACAGTGGCAAGCCAAAGCATTTATTGAAGCCTACTTCAAAGAATACGCGGGCATAAAAAAATATATTGATCACACCATTGCGTTTGCGAAAGAAAGTGGCTATGTGGAATCGCTCGACGGTCGCCGACGCTATACTCCTGAAC
>CAZYEQ010000071.1:0-2673 GCA_964646505.1 uncultured Gammaproteobacteria bacterium | reverse complement strand
ATCGACGAGGTGTGGGGTAGAGGCGTCGCTGTCACAACGGCGCTCACTCTGGGTTCCGGATTGAATGGCTATGTCTCATCAGAAGAGGTCGATGTGGTGAAGGAGGTACTGTACCGCGACCTTGGCCTTCCTGTGCCAAGTGCTGCCGGTCATGCTGGGAAAATGTGTTTGGCCCGCGTGCGTGGCCATAACACCATCCTCATGAAGGGTAGGAGTCATTGTTACGAGAGTGCGAATCCTGATTTCGTGCACGAGGTTGTCCGTGCTGCATGTGCCCTCGCCCTCGTGGGAATTCGGAACCACATCTTCACCTGCGCGGCGGGTGCTGTCAATCCACACTTTTCTGTGGGGCAGGTTGTGCGGATCAAGGGACACATCAACTTGAGCGGTCGAACTCCTCTTCCTGGTATGAACCACCCTGAACTCGGTGTTCTTTTCCCCGATATGACCTATGCGTATAACGACCCAGAGCTTGCTTACCAGGCCAATAGGGCTGCCCAGAAACACAGTAAGTTTCTTATCGACGGAACCTACGCTATGATGCTCGGGCCAAACTACGAGCAGCCGGTGGAGATCGACATGGTGCGGCGTCTTGGCGCAGATTTGGTCGGAATGTCGACTGCACCTGAGGTCATGGCGCTTAGGCACATGGCTACGCATGGAGACAGGAAGAACCTTCGTCTCCAGGCGTTCGCTTTCGTGACCAACATGGGGGCTGGCATGAAGCCCGGAGCAACGCTTTCGCACGAAGAAGTGCAGGAGGCTGGCAAGGGGCGGCACGCTGAATGGTTTTGCAAGTTCATGACCGAGTTCCTTGGGGGCGTGGCAACATCCGAGTACTGAACGGGATAGGGGGTCATTCTCTCTTCGCGGGCGCGCGTCGAGGGGATGGCCGATTACAAAACATCATCACCTCTGTGGTGGTTTTTTGTTTTTTTGACCCTCGTTTAAAGAAAAGGTACGATACCAATACATTTATTATGCTTTCTTTATGACACGTGAACGATTACAATCATTTGCAACACTTGTTTTGCGTATTGGCATTGGATTTGTGTTTTTGTATTTTGGGTGGAGCGGTGTGACCGAACCTGAAACATGGGCCGGCCTTGTGCCAGCCTGGACACACGTAATTGCCTCGCCCGAAATGCTGGTGCGTATTCACGGCATTGTGGAGTTGGTTGGGGGAATCATGCTCATCTTTGGGTTTTTTACCGGGTATGTTGCAGGTATTCTTTTTTTGAACTTGCTCCACACGGTGTTTCTTCTTTCGTCACCACAAATTATAGTGCGTGATATGGGTATTCTTTCTGGGCTTCTCTCACTTTTTTTGGCACATGTTCCATTGCGTGCAAAAAAATGAATATTGTTATTTGCACCATTCTGTATGAATAAATATTCCGTGAATCTTTTTGGTATACTCGGTGTCGCTCTAGTGATTGCTTTTGCTAGTTTTATGCTTTCTCGAAGCATGTCACGAAACCGCACTGACGTGCCACGTGACGTGGAGTCTGTTGCCGTGTGCACTATGGAAGCAAAAATATGCCCCGATGGCTCTTCGGTTGGTCGTAAGGGGCCACAGTGCGAGTTTGAGTCGTGTCCCACAGAAGCACCTACCGCAATTACGGTGCCTGCAGATGATGCCTCGTGGCATATGTTTGAGAGTGCAGATGTGGGTGTGATGTTTCGTTATCCGAATGATCTTGGCACGAAATACATGCGTGCTACTGAGTGGCCGCCAAAAGTGACTGCTGAAAAAGGGAGATTTACCTGTTTCGAAACAAGCGACGGGCTTTATGGAATGACGACAAAACGAATTGTGAATGGTATGCAGTATTGTGTCACGGTAAAAAGTGAGGGCGCTGCTGGTTCAACATACACAACATATACGTATATGACGGAAAAAGAGGAGGTGCGCGTTACCCTAATGTTTGCGATTCAAGCATCGCAGTGTTTGAACTATGACCAACCGAAACAAGCAGAATGTATTACTGAACGCGACCAGTTTTCGGTTGATGCTTTGGTCGCGAAAATGGTGGCGACGGTTGCTCTATCACCAGGCGTGCGAATGAAATAAACACTGTGTGCTCGTGGGATGTTTTTGTATGCTGTGTTACAATACAGGCATATATGAATCGACATCTGAAAAAAACAGTTGAACATTTGCGAACAAAAAAACGTGTTCTTTTTTTAACGACTTCGAATCGTTGGTCTGGGGAAAAAGGCGGCGAACGGCCAAAAAGTACTGAACTGGCGTATCACATACAATCACTTTTGCCGGAAACCCATGTCGATATTCTTGATGTTCCCGCACTTCATATTGTGCCATGCGAAGGAAATGTTTCGACGAAAAGCGGGAATCTCTGTGGAGTCAAAGACGCCCTTCTTAAGAATAAGAAAAAAAATCCAAGCGGGTACCATCGGTGTTGGGCTACGATTAATAATCCAAAAGATGAGCTATGGAAAGTGTCGGAAGTATTGTTTGAAGCCGAGGCCGTGGTATTTTTTGGTTCTGTGCGTTGGGGACAAATGAATTCAATATATCAGAAATTGATTGAGCGTCTGACATGGATTGAGAACCGACACTCAACCCTTCATGAAGAAAATATAATTGAGCACATGGAAGCAGGTATTATTGTGACTGGCCACAATTGGCGTGGTAAAAACGTGGTGGCT
>CAZYEQ010000070.1:0-2694 GCA_964646505.1 uncultured Gammaproteobacteria bacterium | reverse complement strand
TAATGTCTTCCGCGTCACGCACGGCTTGCTTCCACACTTCGGGATTTTTTTTCACACACTCGTCAGGGTCTTTCCCTGCACCCTCCGGAATACGAATGACGCGAATATTCATGCCCTCGCCAAGTGCCACATCAATACCACGCTTGGCCGCGGCCTGCCCGGCCGCATCCGCATCAAAGGCAATGGCCAGGTTTTTTGTGTAGCGCGCCAGAAGTTGAATTTGGAACTCGGTCATAGCAGTACCGCTCGTCGCGACCACATTTTCCATACCTGCCTGATGACAGGCAATCACATCCATTTGCCCTTCAACAAGCACTGCCAAATCATGTTCTCGAATTGCCTGCTTAGCCTTGTTTAGTCCAAACACAATGCGTGATTTATCGTAGAGTGGTGTTTGAGGCGTATTGACGTATTTCCCTCCAGAGTGCTCGGTCTCCACAAGCACACGCCCGGTAAAACCGACTACTGACCCGTGCACGTCCCAAATCGGAAACATAATACGCCCACGAAATCTATCGTAAAACCCACGTGAACTTCCGGCCACCGCGCCATCACGTTGAATCGTCATGCCCGCCACTACAAGATCATCTACTCCGTACCCTTTTTTAAGCAAATATTTTGTGAGCAGATCCCATTGATCAGGAATAAAGCCAATCTGCCACACCTCAATGGTGTTTTCGGTAAGCCCGCGCTCTTTCAGATACGCGCGCGCTCCTTCTGCCTGTGGTAATTCGGTCAGTACTTTGTGATAAAAACGCGCAGCCTCGCTTACAATATCTTTCAGTCGCTGTTTTTGCCCCACCTCTTTGGGGTTCTGTCGTGTATTCGTGAGCTCCACACCGGCTTTTTGCGCTAATAGTTTTAGTGCTTCGACAAAATCTATTCCTTCAATTTCTTGTACAAACGAAAAAATATCTCCGCCTTTCGAACAACCAAAACAATGCCAGCTTTGACGCTCGCGATTCACCATAAACGACGGTGACTTTTCCCTGTGAAAAGGACAAAGCCCCTTATGGTTCACACCCGCAGGTTTGAGTTGTACATACTCACCAACGAGGTTAACAATATCTAATTTGTCTTTTATGAGTTGGGTGTCTGACATAAAATTCGGTGCAGTGCTCGGATGAAGGTAGGTCGCGAGCACTGCGTCTGAGTCAACCAAAACTGTTATGAGTTCAGCTCAAGTAGTGGCTCAAGATGTGCACGCAGCTCACAGAGGAGTCTTTTTATCTTGGCCCAGTCTTCTTGCCCCCCACCCAAAAGAAATTCACGAAAATCTTGATACACTGAGCTGCTTATTGGCTGATCCGTCTTGATATCACGAACCCAGAGATGGTGTATCTGCACAAAACGCCTAAGCCGATTACGAACACGGGCAAACTCACCTTCGTCGATAAGCCGTATAGTAACATCAAGATGGTCTAAGAAATCTGGAGATGATCTTACCATGAGACCATCACACAATTTTGCCTCTTCATAAGGGAGGTGTTTTTTCGCAATTTCCCCCATGCGAACCAGTAGTCTGAGAAAGACGGCGAAGTCCTTTCTTCCTGGACCGTTGGCCACCTCAACACACAGCTCCGCGAGTTGTTGCAGACTATCCATGATTTCCTCCTATCGGACCAAAACTTTCTCTGGCCCGTAACAACCCTAGTCTGCCACAGCCACCTCGTATTCGCAAGCGCTACTCTATCGTACGATAGATGCGATAAATTACCCCTGCATGATCATCCGACACAAACATTTCCCCTCCCGGACGCACAATAATGTCGACCGGCCGACCAAGCGCACGATTATCCTTCGTTAAAAAGCCAAACAGAAAATCTTCAGTGCCCTTATAGTTTCCTTTCGCATCGAGAATCACCCGCACAATCTTATATCCTACCGGTTCTTTTTTATTCCACGAGCCGTGTTCCGCAACGAATAGGTTATACCAATACTCTTCAGGCCACCCTTCTTCAGGAATGAAAGCAAGTCCGAGTGGTGCTACATGTGCCGGCAAGTCAATATGGGCAGGTATTTCAAAAGGACTCATGCAGGGATTTCGAATATACGTATTTTTATCAAACACCGTATCGTGAATATTTTGCCCATAGCAAATTGGCCAGCCATAATTTCCACCGTTTGTAATGATATTAATTTCATCGGGCGGCGTATCATCACCTAAGCCGTCACGCCCCATTTCTGTTGCCCACATGCGTCCGTCAACATAGCTCCAGGTAAAAAATACTGAATTGCGTAACCCGCGCGCTTCTTCACGCCAGTCACTGCCATCGGGTTTCATGGAAAATATTTTCGCACGCAACTCATTTTTTTCAGTACACACATCACACGACGAACCGATAGACACATACAATCGCCCGTCTGGACCAAACTCAATCGTACGTGTTTTATGACGCACCGTGCCACCAGTTGGGGTAAGATCTTTTACGTTCACAGGAAGTATGGCCGACGAAAGCGCGAGTGATATATTTACCTGCTCTATGTCTGACATAGGGGAAGGTGTTGCGTCTGGAGCGCTCATATTCCGACGAATTGGTGCCAGTGAAATCTTGTCTTCTTCAGCAGTGTAAAGAATGTCGGCCTGCGCAGTTTCATCACGTCGTATCGCGAGTCCGTGTGGGCTGTTCAGTTTGGTAAAGATATCTTTTTGTGCAACCACCTTTCCATCTTCAATATCATAAAAAGTAACAG
>CAZYEQ010000069.1:0-2754 GCA_964646505.1 uncultured Gammaproteobacteria bacterium | reverse complement strand
GAAATTGGCAATAATATGGACTTAGGAATTTGTGTGGATGTATATCGTGAAATAATTGAAGTGGATAGTAGTCAAATGGAAGATATTATATCTCATTTACAGGGTAATATGGGGAATACAGGTGTAGTTAGTGGGTACGATGGGTTTGCAAAGGCATTTAAGAGCAAATCTGAACAAATGAAAACACTGGCAGAACAAGAAGAAAATGAAAAGGTAAAACAGTTTTGTATAAATATGTCTTCTTTGTTTGATAAAAGATCGGTACACGAAAAGCAACGTGCCGAAGAAGAAAAAGCCGTACGAAAGATACAATATGAAAGCAAAATTTAGGTTAAGAAATATATAAAAACAAACTAGAATTAGCCAAAACCGTTCGAAACTCGTCCCAGTATGGGAACGAAAAAATACTGCCAACAGGCAGTATTTTTGAGTGAGGGGAAGCGAGCAAACTGCTTTGCTCGCGTCAGGGATGAGAACGCCGGAGCGATGTATGGCGAACACTAGCACTTAAACATGGCAGTTGTTTTTAGATATGCCCAACGGCAGAAGGTATTCCACTGCGTAGGCATTCTCCCAAAACAGTGCAGCCACTGCCCCGAGCAATACACTACCGAGCGGCCGCCAAACGATCCAACATCATCGGATTTTGTCCAACAGATGTATGCGTAGACGTATATTTTTATTTGTCCGTCGGGCAAGAAAATTCCTATTTCATAATTCGCCACATATCCCAAACTGTGGTGCGGAGCACCGATGTGGCCGGGATAGATTTCTCTGACAGAACAGATGGTGTACTTGCTGTAGTCAGGCATGCGTCACCTCCTTACCTAGGAGCATACGATGCCATGAAAAAAACGTCAACCTTGCATTTTTCGCAATCTTGCGCTACCATGGAAACACTATTTCCTATGGAAAAAAGAATTGACGGCACAAACATTGCACACTCTCTTGAGCAAGATTTAGCACTGCGTGTCAAAAAACTGACGCAACACCACGTGAATCCAACACTTGTGGTTTATTTTGTTGGTAACGATGAGCGATCAAAAAGCTACATCACCAAAAAAGCCGAGGCAGCTGAGCGTGTAGGGATCACCTTTATCTTGCGCCAATTTCCAGAACAGGTCACCACAGAAACACTCTGCGCTGAAATCATAAAAGACAATACCGATCAGTCAATTCACGCCATTATTGTACAGCTTCCCCTCCCCGCGCATATTGAAAAAGAAAAGGTTTTAAATACAGTAACACCCGAAAAAGATGCCGACTGTTTAACCGACAATAATCTCGGAAAATTGGTGAATGAAACACACACCATGATTCCGCCAACGCCAGGAGCAGTGCTCGCCATTCTTGAATATTTACAAGTTGATGTAGCAGGAAAAAATATTACGCTTGTAGGCACAGGGCAACTCGTTGGCAAACCTCTATCGATTGCTCTTATTCATACCAAAGCAAGTGTGACCACGTGCAATGAACACACCGTAGACGTGGTAGAAAAATGCCGAGCAGCGGATATTATTGTAACCGGTGTCGGAAAACCAAACCTGATTACCAAAGACATGGTGAAACCCGGCGCGATTGTCATTGACACCGGTGTTTCATTCGTCAATGGAAAAATTACGGGCGATGTCGCCTACGATGATGTGAGCACAGTTGCGAGTGCGGTCACGCCAACTCCTGGTGGTGTCGGACCACTTACCGTCATCAAACTCCTTGAAAATGTTATTGTTTGCGCAGAAACACTACTAACGCACAGATAGCTTGCGTTACGTGACCCATAGGAGTATCGTATAGAAAGACGCCCCAACTCATCCCAAGGAGGAATGAATGTCGAAGAGAAATAAGTTGGGTGTATACGCGATCATGATGATCGGCATCACGTCGATCGGATGCAACTACGATGGACACTACGTTGCCCCACCTGATCCTGGTGCGGAGTGTCGTGAGGTCACGAGGAAGATCTGCGAGAAGATTGATTCGTGCCTCAACCCCTTCGAGAAGATCGTGCTTTCAGAAGAGGGGTGCAACCAGAAGGCACTGGGCACGGTGTGCGCGCTCAGTTCGACTGTTACCTACGCGAACGAGTGTGTTCGCGAGGCGATTGTTGTGCAGTGTGACCCACTCCGGGCATTTCTGCTCGACAGTGACCTCATCGCAGGAGTGTCGGATCAGTGCAACACGTTCTTCGCGAAAGTGAAGGAGCGGGTCAAATAAAGAGGGAGGAAGTTGTGCGAGAGTTTCAAGACGACCCACGTGACGCAAGTCTACGGCGCGGTTGTCTTTTTCGTTTGAGCGAGCGTGAGATACTCTTCAAGAAGCGAATGTAATTCAATCACCGTTGAAACACGCATGAGTTTGCCGCGAAGTTCTTTCATAAATGGCACCGCCTCACCTATTTTGTTTGTTTTAAAATACCATGAAAGGTGCTTACGAAAGGTATTCACACCTTTTTCTCCATACTCATGTACATGAAGACGCGCATGTTCTTTTATTACCCGCACACGCTCTTCGGGTGTAACAAAAAATGACGGCTCAAGCACTTCTTTAAAAAACCATGGGTTTCCTAGGGCACCACGAGCAATGAGTACACCATCCGCCTGTGTTACCTTGAGCGCTTCCTCTACCTGATGTGCTTCATGAATATCCCCATTCGCCAAAAGAGGCACGGGTGAAATTGCTTTAGCTTCACCAATACGCACCCAATCACTTTTGCCACTATACCCCATTTCTTTGGTGCGTCCGTGAATGGTAATA
>CAZYEQ010000068.1:0-2759 GCA_964646505.1 uncultured Gammaproteobacteria bacterium | reverse complement strand
AGCTGTCTTCACTTGGTACAAGTAAATAATATACTGGAATTGCGTATTTTGTCATCGGCAAGGAAACAGGAACCATCTCACAGCCCATGTCTTTCATTATGGAAATATTGTCGTTTATTACGCGGCGCGTTTCTTCGTCTAGGCCTTCGAGTTCAAGATACTCTTTAGGAAGCCCAACACGCATGCCCTTCACTGGCTTCACCAATTCTTCTCTGTAGCGAGGCACTGGCACGTTCACGGTTGTAGCGTCTTTGGCGTCGTGGCCGGCCATAGTTTCCATAAGAAGTGCCACATCTTCAACGGTTTTGGCCATCGGCCCAACAGTGTCGAGTGACGAGGCCATGGGCATAATGCCATAACGCGAATTACGACCATAGCTCGGGCGTAACCCAACCACACCACAAAATGCTGCTGGTTGGCGAATAGAACCGCCCGTATCTTCAGCAACCGAAAACATACACATGTCAGCGGCAATGGCGGCAGCTGAACCGCCCGATGAACCACCAGCTACTTTTGATGTGTCATGTGGATTTCGCACAGGCCCATACATCGAATTTTCATTGCTTGCCCCATGGCCAAACGAATCACAGTTTTGTTTACCCACCAGCACTGCGCCCGCGTCTTTGAGCTTGGCAATCACCGTTGCGTCGTACGGAGGAATATAAGTATCAAGAATCTTGGCCGCGCCAGTTGAACGTACACCCATGGTACAAATCGCGTCATTAACGACAAATGGAATACCGGTAAGTGGCCCAGCGTTTCCACTCGCAATTTGTTCGTCAGCAACGCGCGCCGCGGCATACGCTTCTTCGTGGCTCACGGTAATAAACGCGTTTATGGTGGCATTTTTCTCCGTAATATTTTGTAAGCACGCCTCGGCAAGCTCGTGCGCTGAACATTCTTTATTAGCAAGTTTTTTTGCTGCCTCAGCAATAGAAAGAGACGCTAAGCTCATAGAGAAAACACAGCTTTGACTTTAAGTAACCATGCTTCACTTTCTGGAAAAGAATCAACGAGCGCTTGGCGCACTTCGAGTGACTGTTCTTGCGCCACATCGTCGCGCACAACACCTTCTAACCCTGTCACCTGCACGGTTTCAGGAATATCCTTCGTGTCGACTTCAGAAAGCATGTCAACATATGAAAAAATAGCGGCCAAATCTTTGGCGTAGTGCTCAACTTCCGAGGGGGTAAGCGATAGGCGCGCCAGGCCTGCCACTTGGCGAATCGTCTCTTCGGTAATAATGGTACTCATATGGATATTTGTGTGGGTGTAGTGTAGCGGGTTTGGGGGGTATTGACAAGATTATATAAGTATGCTATGATGCCGGCAACCTGCAAGAAGTCGTGTAAAGGAAGGCGCGGGGTTCCCCTCGCTTCACCGACCCCACTCCGTCCGGTCCGGTGACCAACCCACCATCTCCGGCCCACTCGACTTCTTGCGGGCCTTTTTATTTTCTTAAGATACTATAGCAGTTTAAGAAGCTCGCTTTCAGAAAGAACCGTCACCCCGAGCGCCTCGGCTTTGGCCAGTTTACTCCCCGCCTCACTCCCAGCCACCACATAGGTGGTTTTTTTGCTGACAGATTCAGAAATGTCTCCCCCAGCCGCGCGAATACGCGCCTTGGCTTCGTCACGAGTAAGAGTTGGCAAGGTGCCAGTTAACACAAATGTTTTCCCGGTCAAAGGCCCAGAAGATACTATATTCACTTCTTTTTGTACCACGACCCCGTTTGCTGTGAGTTCAGTAAGAAGTTGTTGCACGCTTTTATCACGAAAAAATTGTATAATCGCTTCAGCCACACGCGGACCAACATCAGGCACGGCACATAACTCTTCTTCAGTTGCTGCGCGAAGTGACGCAAGGGTACCAAACTGTTTCGCCAATCGAATGGCAGTTTCTTCGCCAACATGCGGAATACCAAGCGCCACAATAAACCTCGGAAACGAAATGGTGCGTCGCGCGGCAATAGCTTCGATCATATTTTGAGCAGATTTTTCACCAAACCGTTCGAGTGGCGCAATATCACCTTCGGTCAAGGTAAACAAATCGGCCGCGTTTTTAATTAATCCTTCTTCGACAAGTTTAATAATAATTTTTTCACCTAGCCCGTCGATATCAAAGGCGCCTTTTGATACAAAGTGTCGCAACCGTTCTAATTCTTGCGCGTAGCACGAACGGTTGGAGCAAAACAAAGCCGCGCTTTCACCCTGTTTTTTATCAAGCACGGTTCGCCGCTCAACCGGTGCCTCACAAATAGGACACTTCGTTGGTTCACGATATTTTTTTTCTTTCCCAGTGCGCAGTTTGGTGAGAACGGTAATCACTTTGGGAATAATGTCACCTGCTTTTTCAACCACAACCCTGTCACCCACGCGCACATCAAGCCGCGCGATTTCATCGAAGTTGTGCAGAGTGGCATGAGTCACCGTCGTACCAGCCAACTTAACCGGATCCATAAGCGCAACCGGTGTGAGTACGCCCGTACGTCCAATTTGCACATAAATATCTCGAATGGTAGTTGTCCCTTGCTCGGCCGGAAACTTCCACGCTACGGCCCAACGCGGTGCTTTACCAGTGTAGCCAAGCATGGTCTGATATTTTTTCTCATTTACCTTAATCACCACGCCATCAATCCAATATGGCAAATGTTCTTTTTCTTGTTGCGCTTGCACCCAAAAGGCTTCTACCTCTTTCAGAGTTTTCACATTTTTCCAGGCATCGCCCGTATAAAACCCAAGCTCTTTGAGACGGGTTAA
>CAZYEQ010000067.1:2073-2774 GCA_964646505.1 uncultured Gammaproteobacteria bacterium | reverse complement strand
CGAGCGCATTTATCGATTGTCGGCAAAGGGCCTCTTTTAAAAGAATTGAAAGTATGGGCGGGGGCGCAGAGCAATGTCACGGTGCACGGTGCGTTATATAACGAAGATTTGCAAGAAGCCTATCGCGGTGCCGACACTTTACTATTTCCATCAATTTGTTTAGAAAATTATCCAACTGTGATTGGTGAAGCGCGTGCGGCCGGACTATATATCATTGCGAGTGATACGGGTGGCACGAAAGAAACATTTGTGAAAGAAAAAGAAGGGGTGCTTATTGAGCCGGGGAATATTGACGTGTGGGTGCGGGCATTGAAGAAACGGTTTTAAGGTTTTTTCGTGACATCTTTAAGTTGACAGCATAGCAAAAAACAAGTACTCTGCACAGGTTACGCCATTGTGGTGTGACTCACCTTATTTTTTCCATTCAATTTGTGGTCCGCTCGAAAACCGGCACAAAGGAAACATAAGGGACACGTACTGCGCTAATCCCGTAGTATGCCAACAATGCTCGTTTCATCTGGAGGAAGAGTATGACTGCTCGACCCAGTCAAGATAGTGACTCGTGGAAAACGTGGGCGATCGCACAACTGGCACTCCTATTCGCTGTGGTGGTAGACCTGGTGCACAAAGATAAGAGAGGGCAGGGGATCGTTACCGTCCTCATGCGTGCGCTTCAGGCCGCGCGCGAGAATACGCTCGTA
>CAZYEQ010000067.1:0-2063 GCA_964646505.1 uncultured Gammaproteobacteria bacterium | reverse complement strand
GGGTGCGTCGAGCACGCAAGATATACTCTCGCTGCTCATCGTGAATACGTCGATGTCTGACCCCCTCAGGAAGTACCTCACGGAGCGCGGTGTGCGCTATGTTGGTGAGATGTACCGTGTGGTTTGGGATGCTCGCGGTCCAGGTGTACGGGAACGTCAGGCCGAAGCGCAGGAGTTTCTCCGCACTCTCGGGCTTCCCGAGGGACTCCCTGAGTCAATGTGGCGACCTTCGTATTGGGATGACCCAATGTTCATAGCACTCCTTAACACCCCTCTCGGAGAAGTGTTGAAGGATACTTACGAAGATAATACGTGGGTGCATAACCAAAAACTCCCGCAGCTTGTCGGTGGTTGGAAGGAGTCTCGTAAACGACGGCAGCAACGCGACTATAACAATGAAGAATTGTATTTAACAAGCATGCTCCGTATCTACCACTCGCAGGGAATTCACTACGTGGGGACATGGCTAACAAAGGGTGGATGTGGATTCGGAGTAGGATACTTGCGAAATAGGCAGACAGGTATTGCGCCGAACACCGGATTGTGGGCCGCTGCCATGGTTCCTCCGGATTGGCAGGCGCCAAGCGACGTGCCTGATGAGTGGAAGAAGGAGCTTGTTTTGATAGAGGAGGAAAAGGCTCAAGCTCGTCCGCCCTTCACCACGATCATAAAGGCGAATACGTAGTGTCCAGACCCCGCGTTCGCGGTTGAGTCTCAACGGCGACGTGCGCACCACTCGTGCCACGTCTCCGGATTTCAAAAAGTCATCTCACTCGAGGTGATTTTTTGTTTTTGCTATTTTTTAGGAATAACGTATTTTTAACACGTATGTATCCCATAAATATTCTGGAAATTCTCTCAGAAGAGGGAAAATACTTTGAATAAATTTACCTTTTGGGTAACAAAATAATGTTTTTTCATGGAAATTAACACACGAGGGTTCTGTCCAGGGTAGTTGCTGAAAATGTTCTTCTTTTATGTGGTGGTTTAGCTGTGAGTGTTGTTGTGGGTTATAGATAAAATATACTATTAAACTTACAAAAAATATTATTATAACAAGTGCTAAAATAAATATACGTTCTCTTTTGGTTTGTATGTTCATATAACGCATACGATACTATTCCGATAATGTATACTCATACACCCACACACGTCCGTCACCAATATCAAAAAAACTATCGGCTTCTTTTTTGGCTTCATCACGAATAGTCGCTGCTGGTGCCCAATAATTCGTGTGCACGAAATACGCTTTTTTCACGTTGGCAAAACGCATGGCCTCTTCCATCCATTTGCGTTTTGGTTCGTCGTACACCATGTGGCGAAACCATTGGTACAGTGGTCCACCGGTTGGAATAGAGTAAAAATAATGGAGCGCACCGTCTGTGCCAGTGTAGTATGGGCTAAATGAAAATTCTTTAAGCGCGGCTGCGCTCACCATTTGGTTGGTTAACACAATATATGGAGTGGAGGTATTTCGCTCGGCAATAACATGCACGGCCGCAATATCTGCTGCACGAATATTATACCCAGTGTGTTTCGAAATCGCGTCACGCGTTGGGTAAGTGAAGTACCATGAAATAAGGAGAAGGGGAGCGAGAATGATACTTGCAACAACAATGCGGTGGGTATGTTCCGCAATATATTTTTTTTGTAATATGTCCAACAGTTCAAGCGCGCACGGAAAAAGAAACAGTGTTGCAAGCGTGAATAATCGTGAGGCGTACACACCTTGTTCATAGCCAATCACACCAGGCAAACCAATCGAGGTGAGAACAATCGCTGAGAGCACCAGGAGAAAGGCAATGGTTTTTTCCGCGCGATACCCGCGCACGAGTTTTTTTCCTGCGAGAAGCGCAAAAATAATAAGATAAGGAAGAACGATACGGTAGGTATACAGAAGTCGCCAAAGGAGTGACGCATTATCCCAGATCCACCAATACGGCGAGGCGAACAAAGAAAGAAGGCCAGTGGGGTGAGTGATGGGTGAAAGAAATGTAGGCGCACTTCCAGCTAAAAAGCCATTGGCAAATAAAAGAAGGGGGGTACAGAGAAATGTGAGTGTT
>CAZYEQ010000066.1:558-3045 GCA_964646505.1 uncultured Gammaproteobacteria bacterium | reverse complement strand
CTTGCGGGCAGTTCACCAAATGGGTGATGAAATTTCTGAATGTATGAAACTCGTAGCCCGTAGGGGAAATCTCACTCGTCCAAATTTCATTCGGACTCTTGTGAAAGGGCTTCCGCCCCTTCCCAACCATCCCCCAGCAAAGGTGGGGAAACTGCCACACAGTTTCCCTAAACCCCTTCAGTTCGATTCCCCAGACGACAAAATAAAATACCCCTGATTTTACAGGAGTATTTTATTTTTGTAGCCCGTAGGGGAATCGAACCCCTATTTTAGCGTTGAGAACGCCACGTCCTAGCCGTTAGACGAACGGGCCATTTTGGTGCGCGTAGTATAGAAAAATTGGGCGGTTTTGTCAATGACAAGTATGGTCATTTCAATACAAAAAAACACCCGGCACATAGGCCAGGTGTTTTTTATAGAAGAATTTTTTTTATGCTTGTGCGCGTCCTTTCAAAGCATCTTTCAACCCTTTTCCAGCTTTGAACTTTGGTACGGTCACCGAAGGAATTTGAATTTTTTCACTTGGATTTTGTGGATTTACCCCAATGCGACCCTTGCGAGTTTTCGCGCTAAAGGCGCCAAACCCTGCAATGTTTACTTCACCACCTGAAACCAAGGTTTTTTCGACAATCTCGACGAATGCCGCCACCATGTTTTCAGCTTCCTTTTTGTTCAAGCCAACTTTTTCGGCTATGGCGTGAGCCAACTCTGCTTTATTCATAAAACACAAGTGATATAAACTATGCCCTTATTGTAGCGTACTCGTTATTTATCGTCAATAGAGCAAAGAAACGAGTGTGGGTAGTTTACCGTGCGTACTCAATGGCACGGGTTTCGCGAATCACGTTTACTTTAATCTCTCCTGGGTATTGCAGTTCGTTTTCAATGCGACGCGCAATGTCTTTGGCAAGGGTGTGTGCTTTGTAATCGTCTAAATCGTTCGGGTTTACAAACACACGAATTTCGCGACCTGCCTGAATGGCATATACCTTATCAACACCAGGAAATTCTTTTGCTGTTTTTTCCAGTTCTTCGAGGCGTGCTACGTACTGTTCGTACGAGTCACGGCGGGCACCAATGCGTGACGCTGAAATAGCGTCCCCAGCCATCACCAGTTTGGTCAAAAGAAGTGGTGGGTTGGTATCGTGGTGGGTGAGTGCAACTTGCGCCACGTCTTCGTCAACACCAAACTTCTTTAAAATAGTGTAGCCAATTTCCGTGTGCGCGCCCTGGGTTTCGTGATCCATTGCTTTACCTACATCGTGGAAAAATCCAGCTTTGCGTGCTTTGGCTGCGTCGAGTCCGAGCTCAGTAGCCATAAGCGCTGACAAGTGTCCAACCTCAAGACAGTGCATAAGCACATTTTGGCCATAGCTCGTGCGGTATTTGAGGCGTCCAACAATGGAAACCAGTTTTGGATCAATACCAATAATACCCATTTCATGAAGTGCGTCTTCACCTGCTTTTTTAATATCAAGCGCCATGTCGCGTTTTGCTTCTTCAATGTATTCTTCAATTTTAGCTGGTTGAATGCGTCCGTCTTTCATGAGTTTTTGTAAGGCCAGAAAACACACTCGGCGACGAATAGGGGAGAAGCTTGAGATAAGAAGCATGTCTGGGGTTTCATCAATAATGAGTTCGCACCCTGTCATGCGTTCAATGGTTTTAATATTGCGTCCTTCTTTGCCGATTATGCGCCCTTTCATGTCTTCTGACTGAAGTGGGACAGCGGTTGAGGTGGTTTCAGCGGCATGGCTTGAGGCTGTGCGTTGCATGCAGCACACCATAATGTCTTGCGCTTTGGCTTCGAGCACCTCGGTTTGATCACCTTCGATTTTTTTAAGGCGAATCATCAGGTCGGGCGCGGCATCGGCTTCAACACGTTTGAGGAGTTCTTCTTTGGCTGCATCTTTTGAGAGGCTTGAAAGCGATTCAAGGCGTTTTACGGCTTCTACTTCGGCCTGATCAATTTTTTCTTTAATGGCTTGGATTTTGTCAATTTTTTCTTGTAATTTGGTTTTACGGTCTTCAAATTCAAGAAGGTTTTTATCAACAATGGCTTCACGTTGTTCAATGCGTTGTTGCATTTGCTTTAGTTCTTGACGACGTTCTTCCTCTTGCTTGCGACGTTCCTCTTCTTCTTTTTTCGCGCTTTCAATAATTTTGAGTGCTTTTTCTTGTGCTTCAAGTACGAGCGCTTGCTCTTTGTGTTTTGCCTCCATAAGGAGGGCATGTTCTTTTTCTTTGACCTCAGACAGTTTTTTTTCAGCGATCGCTTCAATCGAGTTGGCTTGGGTTTTGGCAAAGTATTTGCGGGCAAAGTAGCCAGCAACGCCACCCAGAGCCAGGGCACCGATCGTGATGATCACCCCAATAATAAATGACATAGGAATAGAAATACCCATGTACGCGTTGCGAGCGACGAACGTCAAAAAGAAAACCCTACACTGAGGCGTTACTTTGGTCGTTGCCAAGATACGGAAGTGT
>CAZYEQ010000066.1:0-548 GCA_964646505.1 uncultured Gammaproteobacteria bacterium | reverse complement strand
TGACAGGAAGTATCGATGCATACGGAGACGTTTCAGTCGGCACAAGCAGAACATGAATGTGTTACTTTAAATTACGTATATATAATAACAAGCCCATAAAGGGCTGTCAATAAAGGGAAAAAAATGGGTGCAGGGCCGGCGCGTTGGTACGCGCTCTGGCCCTGCACTTACGTGACCTCCCTAGTCGGTGAGGTCGACTGTGACCACGTCGAGCTCATCTTCGGTGAGCTCGACCCAACCGGGCAAGGTCACACGCCCCTGATGCGACTGGCATGGTTGGACACCCGAAGGGTGCGTGCCATCGGTGGTCAGGACTTCGACATGGCGGTCGATCAAGGCTAGGGCCGTTTTTGGAGTACCGCCAGCAGTTGCCTCGGTTCCCATCCCGCCGAGCACCGTCACCTCCCTGAACGGGTCATCGTCATGGTGTGTCACGTTCTCTTCCTCCTTGAGGGTTTTTACCCCCGTTTGGGGTTTGAAATCCCCAAATTTAGCTGTTTTTGCTCAACTGTTGCACTATATAGTGCAACTTTACAGTATACTCCTAA
>CAZYEQ010000065.1:2679-3079 GCA_964646505.1 uncultured Gammaproteobacteria bacterium | reverse complement strand
GTGGAGGCGCATCCCATTCCATTCCCAACCCAGTCGGCGTTTGAGTTCGGCGTACTCACCAGGCGCTGTTTTATCTGCGCCTGTAAGTGCCGCAAGGCGTTCAAGCACCATGTTGGTATTTTTTACATATCCCTCGTACAAGGTGAAGTGGTTTTTAAGGAGCGCGTCTGAAAAACCTTCAGTCCCAAGAAGGTGTTCAAAATTTTTCGCTGTATACATACGAGCAAAGGAGAAGAGTAAACGGGTGTGTTGTTATTAGATTTTTCCAACCAAGTCCATGCCTGGTTTAAGCGTTTTATCACCGGGGTGCCATTTCGCAGGACACACTTCGCCACCGTTTTCTCGCACATATTGCGCGGCTTGTACTTTGCGCAAAAGTTCGTCGGCACTGCGGCCAATA
>CAZYEQ010000065.1:0-2669 GCA_964646505.1 uncultured Gammaproteobacteria bacterium | reverse complement strand
CGTGAATTTCAAACGCTTTAATGATGCCTTCTGGGTCAATAATAAAACTTGCGCGATACGACAAGCCTTCTTCAGGAATGTAGGTGCCAAGCGCTTTACACAATATACCAGCTGGGTCAGCCGCCATCGGGTATGTAATATCCTTAATTGTCGGTGAGTGATCGTGCCATGCTTTGTGCACAAAAACCGTGTCGGTTGACACACTCACAATCTCCGCGTTTAATTTTTTAAATTCTTCATAATGATCAGCTACATCAGTAAGCTCGGTTGGACATACAAAAGTAAAATCAGCCGGGTAGAAGAAAAGAATGAGCCACTGACCTTTGAAGTCTTTTTGTAAGTTTACTTTGCTTGTTTTGTTATTTTGAAATACATCAAGTGTCATGTCAGGAACCATTTGCCCGATAAGGGGTTTTGCGTAATCCATAATAGCGATATAAAAATAGAAGTAAACGTATGGTATACTGTAGCTATAAGACTGTCAACGGATATTTTTTACCTGTATGCTCGATATTATTGCCATAGGCGACGTGGCTGAAGATACTTTTTTAGAGGTCAATGATGCTACGGTTTCTTGTGATGTGAACAATGAGCATTGTCAAATTCTTTTGCCCTATGGCATGAAGATTCCTGTGTCGGAGGTCGCTAAAATATTGGCGACAGGCAACGCCTCCAATCACATTATTGGCGCGGTAAAGCTTGGCGCGAAAGGGGCATTGGTATCGGTTGTAGGCGATGATACGGTCGGTACGCATATTCGACAAGCGCTTAAATCGCATCGGGTTAAAACATCGTATATTTTTACCGAACACCATAGTAAAACAAATACTTCCGTTATTTTACAAATAAAAGGGGAGCGCACTATCTTAGTGCATCACGTACCGCGCACGTATCGTCTTCCTCGATTACCAAAAGCAACATACGTGTTCTTTTCTTCAACAAGTGGTGACTTTAATCACTATAGCGAATCAATTATAGCGTATGTGCAAAAGACAGGCGCGAGGCTTATGTTTAGCCCGGGGACATTGCAGTTGCGCCTTGGGCTGTCCGCGCTCAAACCACTTCTTCGTGTTGCGACAGCCTTATTTTTAAATAAAGAAGAGGCCGAGAGTCTGGTAGGAAAAAAACGAACACCAAAAGCACTCCTTGCGGCTCTACGGGCCGAGATGAACGGTATGGTATGCATGACTGATGGAGAACATGGTGCATATGCCGCAACCGGTGACGCGATGTTTTATTGCCCACCGTTTCCGGCCAAGATCGTTGAGCGCACTGGTTGTGGGGACGCGTTTGCTTCGGGGGTGGTGGCCGCGCTCCTTCGTAAAAAAGATGTTAGCGAAGCTGTGCGGTGGGGGAGTGTGAACGCGGCCGGTGTGCTTGAACATGTGGGTCCACATGCTGGACTTCGCACGGTAAAAGACATTGAGCAGCTTCTAGAAAATGCTGGCTCAGCGTATCAAATTGAGGCTATTTGAAGTGTCCACAAGAGAGAGGTGTTGCCCAACTTTCCACACCTTGCTATACTCACTTCCGCAAGTCATTATTCTTTTTTCTTATTCTATGAATGGACAGACAGGGGAACAACGCCCCATGGGTGCGTTTTCAAATCTTTCACCACTCCATATTTTTGTAGGCGGTTTAGTGGTGGGTATTTTGGTGCTTTGCACGATCGGTTTTTTTATTCTTCTTCCAATGGTGCTCAAAGGGGCAACACTTGGCGCAGGCGGATATGTCGCTCCAACCCCAAGTTATGTGCCTGACAGCGGCAATCCATCGCCTGGCGCGCCAGCCGTGCTTGCTCCAGTTGACGAAAAAGTAGATCACATTACGGGAAACAAAAAGGCCAAGGTAACGGTAGTTGAATATTCAGATTTTGAGTGTCCATTTTGTGGACGTTTTCACCCAACCGTTAAGGAGGCGCTTTCAAAATATGGCAATGACATTCGTGTCGTATATCGTCATTTTCCTTTAACCTCAATTCATCCGACGGCTGTTCCGTCAGCAGAAGCATCAGAGTGCGCGGCTGAACAGGGTAAATTTTGGGAGTTTGCCGATAAGATGTTTGACAACCAAACCGGCCTCACGTCTGCGTATTTTTCACAAGTTGCTCGTGATCTTGGGTTGAATGTGAGCAAGTTTGACAGCTGTGTTTCATCACGCAAATACAAGGCACGGGTTGAGGCGGATATGGCAAGTGGTAATGCCGCAGGCGTACAAGGCACGCCACACACAATTGTAGTTGGCGCGAACGGACAGCAAATTCCAGTGTCAGGCGCTCAGCCTTTCTCAGTCCTTGAAGCAGCCATTCAACAAGCAAAAAATTCATAAGACGTTTGAAAAAGAAGGTCGGCTGCACCGGCCTTCTTTTTTTATGTGGCGCGTGCTATACTTTTTATGAATAAAAGTCTATGCCCGTACCACAACTCAAGTCAAAAAGCACAACACCTAAACCGCCAGCCGATATTTGCTTGTTTGCCCAAACCGAATTTCGTGGTCAGGTGCGACGTTTTGGTATTAAAACTGACGATCGTCGCCGACACATGTACGTGATTGGAAAAACGGGGATGGGGAAAACCACGATCATGGAAAACATGGTATTAAACGATATTTACGCTGGGCACGGCCTTGGGCTCGTTGATCCGCACGGTGACTTTGCGGAAAAAATTATC
>CAZYEQ010000064.1:0-3113 GCA_964646505.1 uncultured Gammaproteobacteria bacterium | reverse complement strand
TGGGTGGATTTTTTTATACGAACCACTCACGCCACCGACTGTCTAAATATGCTAAAATTTATATAGTAAAAGCTCCTTGTAATCACATGACTTGAAACGAGCTTTGTGGGTCTTATCTTATGACCTAGAAAGCTCGTCTCAAGTAGGACAAGCCGCAGTGCCAGGGCGCGTATCTGGCGTAATCTCAACAAAGAAAGGGATCGACTCCAATGCAAGCCTCACCAGATCCGACAGTCACCACGTACGACAAAGAAGGTCGCGAGTTCATCTCCATTGTTGAGACAGCCTACAACAGAGCGAGGCTCACTCCCGAAGAAGCGCGCCGTGTTAATAAAACACCGGGCCTCTATAAGAGTATTGCCTACTTACTCGCCAAGAACCGCGACTCGCATCAAATACATAGTCCGACCGAATACACCGGTCCAAAACCAATCAATACACAGATTGAAGCGCTTGCCGCGATCTTCAACCTGAATCCAGCTTCGGCGCTTCAGTACGCCGAGAAATTACCCAAGCTCCCACACGGGGCTGAAGGTTGGTTCGCGGTTCCATCGATCGACGGACTCGGCAACAAGTACTTCCCCGCGGTGAGCGATCCTGCCGAGAAGTACTGCCGGGCGATCCAGCTCGTCCTCGACAAGATCGCCGCCTCGCGGACATTCCGCAACTGGTGCGACGGGCAAATCACACCAGATCACCTTCTCTTATCTAACACGACAAGAGAAGCGCTCGCAGAACTTGCCCAAACACAATCGGGCGACATCCTCATCATTGCAGCCCAACTAGGGATGCGACATCGGGGATGCTCAGTCCGTCGGGCTCGAGCACTCTTTACCAAAAGGGAGTTCGGACTCGGCAGCGTCATGGGTGGCTCGATAGCCCTAACACATCCCGAACGATTCGTTCCCGAAAAACTCGGCATGGATCTGCCAGGAGACGAATTTAATGATGAAACTTCAAACAGTCGAGACTGTACTCCATACCTCTACTGCTCCCATGAAGACAAAATCACGTTCGGCGTAGGGGGGTATGATCACGCCATGGACCACTTCGGCTCTTCGTCGGGCATTCTCCCGCCAAAGTGAATCCTTATCTTTTGAATTTCGGGGTTACCCACGTTGTGGATAGCCCCGATTTCTTTTTGATACACCGAAAAAGCACATGTAGTGATAAAGCGCTAGATGGAAGTTCAACAAATTAAAACCCAACTTTACTGGCAATAACATATGTTGCCACCGATACAAAAGCAGTGAGCGCCGCACCCCATATAAGATCTACAATCGTGACCAAAAGGGGCCACTCTTTAGTTATTGCTAAATTCGTCAGATCATAAGTGGCGTAACATACAAACCCAAAAAATGCCCCGAACATAAGCGCGTCCAACCACGAACCTTTTTCTACAGCAGGATACACAACAAAGGTAGTGAGGCCAGCAATAAAAATCAGATAAAAAATAATCGCCGCAACCCAATTCACATCTGGTTTCAATAGTGTACCGATCTGCGCGCGGTAAAAGTTTTTTGCTATAACACCGAGCCAGATCATATCAACAACAAGAAAAACCGGTAATGCAATTGTGTAAAGTTTTACAAACATAATATGTACCTTATTTTTTATAAAATATTCTTCCGAGAAAAAATACAAACAGAATCAGACACACGATCGCCGTCACGATAATACTTTGATATTGTCCATCAAAACCATCAGGGGACATATGCTTAAATAGCACCCATGAATACGCCCACAGAAACACCAGGCCATAAGCAAAATTATTGTCTTTATGCATCCGTGCTATGCCAATCACTGCCCCCACTAAAAGAATAACACTCGTCCACACATAATCAGCAATACCAAATCCACCCCAACCAATATCAACAAGAAATACGGTCACATTGGCAATTAATGCCACGGTAATCCAACCAAAATAGACGCTAAAAGGAGTCCAGATGAGAAATTTCTGGAGCCCAAAAAACTCCTCTGTGCGAATGATATGTGCGATCTTTATGAGGAAAATGAGCAAAGTCACCATAATACACACTGAAAGACCAATGTAGTCATAATGCCACGCAAAAATCCACGAGATATTGGCGAGCGAAGTAGCAATAAAAAGCGGGTTGATTTTACGAAGAATATCTTCTGTTTTGTGATCTTTTTTCACACATTGATACAGCACATAACACCCAAGCAACAGATAAATGAGACCCCAAATAGAAAAAGCTGGGCCAGCGGGGGTGAAAAGATTGGAATACGCATCAGAGATCTCGCCCGTTGAGCGATTATTAATCGGCAGACCATTTGCCATGAAATTGACTATCACCATCGCAACGTAGGTAACTCCAACAATAATTTTCGTATAAATATTTTTCATAGATTTATTTTTCCAATAATTATTTGAACTCAACTCACACTTTATGACACACCACCTACGAGAAGATCGTAAACATATTGTATCTCATATAGACTACGACCCCTTCCAAAATGCATCCACCATATACTGACGTTACACTACACACAGTATAAAAATTATTGTTGGCCATGATGAATAATGCGACTTACTTTTTTATTTGACAAAACATATATTTTCTGTCACATTGTACATAGTTCTTTGTAATAGATCAGTGTAGTTTAGACGAGCTCTTTGAGCCTTATGTTAAGACTTAAAAAGCTCGTCTCAACTACGGGACAAGTCGCAACTACCGGAGCGAATCTGGTAACAAAAAAAGAAATGGCTCCGATGAAAAAAACATTGGCTCCGTCAGTCACCACACGGGACCCGAAGGGTCGCAAATTCATCTCAATCGTCGAGACAGCCTACAATAAGGCGAACCTCTCCAACGAGGAAGCGCAGCACGTCAACGACACCCCAGGCCTCGCTGAGCACATCGCGCACTTTATCTCTAAGAACCGGAACAACAACCGGTTCGAGGACGAGGAGGTGCATTCGAGCATGCGCTACCCGAAGGAGTACAAGGGCCCGAAACCAATCAATACACAGATTGAAGCGCTTGCCGCGATCTTCGACCTCGATCCAGCTTCGGCGCTTCAGTACACCAAGGAATTACCCAAGCTCCCACACGGGGCTGAAGGTTGGTTCGCGGTTCCATCGATCGACG
>CAZYEQ010000063.1:303-3228 GCA_964646505.1 uncultured Gammaproteobacteria bacterium | reverse complement strand
GGGAGGTTTAAGGAAATCTATGAAGATTCCGTCACTTAAAGAAATGCTCCAAGCCGGGGTGCATTTTGGTCATCAAGTATCACGCTGGCACCCAAAAATGGCGCAGTACATTTTTACTGAGCGCAATGGCGTGCATGTGCTTCATTTAGAAGAAACTAAAAAACAGCTCGAATCAGTGCTTCCAGCGATTACTGCTATGGCAGCCGAAGGCAAACAGATTTTGTTTGTGACCACCAAACCTCAGGCACTTGATGTGGTAAAGCAAGCCGCAGAGTCATGTGACTCACCATTTTTGGTTGGTCGTTGGCTCGGTGGACTGTTGACCAACTTTCCTGAAATGCGCAAGCTTATTAATAGCTACAAAAAATTGAAAGCCGAACAGGCGTCTGGTGAGTTAGAACGCTACACAAAAAAAGAACAAGTTGATATTGCAAAGAAATTGGAAAAAATGGACAAAATGCTCGGTGGGTTGGTAAACCTCGACAAATTGCCAGACGCGGTATTTTTGCCAGCATTGCAGCGTGAAAAAACTTCGGTGACCGAGGCGCGTAAAATGCGTGTGCCGGTGATTGGTGTGTGTGATACGAACGCAAACCCAGAAAAAGCCGACTTTGTTATTCCAGCCAACGACGATGCTGTCAACTCAATCATTCTTATGGTCACTCTTGTGGCCGACGCGATTAAAGAAGGAAAAGCTGAATACGCGAAACGCCAAAAAGAAAACAGCACAATGGCAGCTCCAGTGGCTGCATCAGGACACAAAGACGTGGCCGTGGCTTCTCAGTAAGTTTTATTTACAAGTAATGTTTTCTCTATGGCTATTACCGCGAGAGACGTAGCAGCCCTTCGCGCGCAAACTGGCGCCGGGATGCTTGACGCAAAAAAGGCGCTCGATGAGGCACAAGGCGATATGGGTCGCGCCACTGAAATTCTTCGCGAAAAAGGCATGCTCAAAGCCGCCAAACGCGCCGACAAAGTGGCGGCCGAGGGCGTGGTGGTGTCGTACATTCATGGCGGTGGACGCATTGGTGTTCTTTTAGAGCTCAACTGCGAAACCGACTTTGTGGCCAAGACCGATCAGTTTAAGGCGGTCGCAACCGACATTGCAATGCATGTAGCCGCGATTGCGCCACAGTATTTGAACCGCGAAGAAGTGCCAGCTGATGTGATTGAGAAAGAAAAGAATTTTCACCGTGAACAGCTCAAAGCCGAAGGCAAGCCAGAAGCCATGATTGAAAAGATTTTGGAAGGAAAAATGGCGCGTTTTTACGGAGAAATTTGCTTACTTGATCAGCCGTTTATTAAAGATGAAGACAAGACCGTGCAAGAACTGCTTACCGCGAAAACCGTTGAGATTGGAGAAAAAATTTCGATTCGCCGCTTTACCCGTTTCGTGGTAGGTGAGGGGATTGAAAAGAAAAAAGTTGACTACGCGGCTGAAGTGGCAGCACAACTTGGAGCGTAATATACGCATGCAATATAAAACACCCCACGTTGGGGTGTTTTATATTTTCCTTTAAAAAAAGAGGAGGGTGCGGCGGCCCTCCTTGTGCGTTTCTACCCGATCATCGGATTGAGCCGCGCCTCCCTACTGTTAATATTCGCGTCCGCACTATGTGAATGTTGGGGGTTCGGCACATCCGTGATCGATCGGTATGGTCCTTAATGGCGTACAAGGCTGTTTCGTACCCGCTTCCCTCAACCGCTTTAGGAATCGGTCCCTCAATTAGGCAGCTGTCGCAACGCCAGATGTTTGCCGTTTCAGACATACTTTTACCATATCATGGTTTTGTTTTCTGTCAAAACGTTTCATACTCGTCGCATCATTTATTTTTTGGTATACTCTCTATACAAAATGGTATGAGCCTGTCGACGCGCATTAGTCATTTGTTTCGTGTTTTTCATCCGCACTCGGTCGCGGTTGTTGGTGCTTCGCGCGATCCAAAAAAAATTGGCCATATCGTACTCAAAAATATTATTGATGGTGGTTTTACAGGCGAGGTATACCCGGTTAACCCTGCGGCCGACTCGATTTTAGATATGCCTGTGTTTGCGTCGTACGACGCGCTTCCCGTGACACCACATCTTGCTATTGTGGCTGTGCCAGAAACCATTGTGCTCCAGGCGGTTGAAGAGATTGCGAAAAAAGGCACGAAAGGCATTGTTATTTTTACGGCTGGGTTTAAGGAGGCTGGCGAAGAAGGCGAAAAACGTGAACGTGATTTGGCCGCGCTTGCTGATGTGTACGATCTCACTATTATTGGTCCGAATTGTTTAGGATTTTATCATAAAGGGAGCAAACTCAACGCCACGTTTGCGCGCATGCACCTACCCGACGGCAACATCCGATTTGTCTCGCAGTCTGGAGCCATGGTGTCGAGCTTTAGTGATTTTGCCGAAGGGGCTGGGCTCGGGGTTGAGGAGATTATTACCATTGGGAATAAAACAGTGATTGGTGAGGCTGAGCTACTTACCTATATTGGGGCGTTAAAACAAAAAAGAAAGAAAATTCCCAACGAGTCGTTGTATGAACCGATTGGACTGTATTTGGAGTCACTCACGAATGGTCGGGCGTTCGTGCGTGCGGCTAAAGCATTATCAACAAAAGAGCCCATTATTCTTTTAAAACCAGGAAAAAGCGATGCTGCCAAGTCGGCGATGGTATCACACACAGGCGCGGTGGCTGGCGAAGAAGCGGTGCTTCAGGCCGCGCTCACTGAGGCGGGTATTATTCGCGCTGACGGGGTCGAGGATATGTTTGACTTGTTACGAGTTTTTTCGTGGGAAAATGCTCCCAAAGGCTCGCGGGTTGCAATTATTTCGAACGCGGGTGGACCAGCAGTGATTGCGAGTGATGCGCTGCATGCGGCCGGGCTTACGGTGGCACCGCTTGATAATCGTGTAACCAATTCACTCGCGAAGATA
>CAZYEQ010000063.1:0-224 GCA_964646505.1 uncultured Gammaproteobacteria bacterium | reverse complement strand
CTAGGTGACGCCACCCCAGAGCGATACCGTGAAGCCTTTCGCGTGCTCGCTCCAGAAAAAACTGTTGATGCCATACTTGTTATTTTGACACCACAGCTCATGACTGATATCGCCCAGATTGCTACGGTGATTGGTGAGGCGTCAGAAAAATACGGTAAACCTATTGTGGCATCGTTTATGGGAGGGGCGCGGGTCGAAGAGGGGGAAAAGATTCTAAATGCGTA
>CAZYEQ010000062.1:2854-3342 GCA_964646505.1 uncultured Gammaproteobacteria bacterium | reverse complement strand
GATCGTGATCATGTTATCGTACTCAATGTTCATAATACCTTTTTCGACATCGGTGCTTTGCAAAATGGTGACGTGTTTAGTAACTCGGTTTCTCTCGATGGAAAAAGTTTAAGTTATAAATTAACACGTTGCCCGAATGATAGCAGTGATCAAACACACTGCCTTGCGTCATATAGCGACTATACAAATGCCGGTTCAAATCAAGCTGGTTGGGTGTTTGAGCGTTATCGTCAGGCGGGATGTCAGTCTGACGCCAACACAAGTGAATTTTGTAGACGCAATCGTATTCATTCCCGTTACGTTTCAGTATTTTATACAGAGAGAAGTCCGCTTGTTACCACCGTCATTGCTCCTGTGTTTGCGCGTTCAATTCAGCAAGTTCCTTCGCTGACGAGTGGCGAACCGTTTGATCCGGGTCTCGAGTGTCGAAATGATGGTATAACGGAAAACTGGTTTGCCATCGGTATCAAGATGCCACAGTGCGTTGG
>CAZYEQ010000062.1:1393-2844 GCA_964646505.1 uncultured Gammaproteobacteria bacterium | reverse complement strand
GATGCAGAGCCTAACCTACCCCCGCTGGTCGTACCAGAAGATGATGATGACGATCCTCTTGAGGCGGGCGAGGAAAATCCAAACGGTATTATGTTTGCGGTTGTGGCTGAATTAGCCGATCAGTGTACTTCGTTTTCTCGAGTGTATAACAATGTTTCGCTCTCAGAAGAAACAAACAAAGCCTGGACAAACCGTGTGTGGCAGTACGCGGCGAATGGTCTGAATGGAACAGTGCCAACATTCACACACCCACTCTTTCCTGCGAATAGCTTTGTGCGGAGTGTGATAAATAATCCCTTCGGTTCACTTTCAGACACGGTATTCGTGGACAGTCGTTTGAGAGACTTTACCTTCCGATGGGCAGGAAGCGGAAGTAATGACACGACTGACCGTACTGTGGTTGCTGATGGTATACCGTACGCGTGTACAGGAGATACCTGGAAGGGGTTTGCGTATGTTTCTAGCCCCATTAGCTCGGCATGTCAATCACTCTTTGCCATGAGAGGGGCTAGTCCGGTCGGCTCGTATGCGAATGCGTTGGGCACAACCGCTCCGCGAGGTGACGATATTTTGGCTCAATTATTCGCGAAAACATACGACAGAAGGGTTCTTCAATCACAAAACGCTCCACCCACCACCAATCCACAAGTATTTGGAAGTTTGGATGGAGTGGATTCAAGCCATGATTTAAGCATCGCTGCCAACCTTCGTGCGCCTCAGATATTCTCGTTGAATCCAAGAACGTGTCAGGCTCCTGTGAACGGTCGAAACTGCAGTCTTGGAGAAGAGAATAATCTCACAGTGAATGGGAGAAATGCTACCATGTCAAACTATGATAGAAGTGCTGACGATTCTCCCGATGAAGATCGTGATCAAAGTGGATTCCCAGATCCGATTATTGGCCTTGTGTCATTGCCGGTGCGTTTACAATTTTTTGCTGCCGCAGATGATAATAAAATGCCGATTCGTCAGGTACGTATTGACTGGGGTGACGGTGGTCTTATTGTGAATGAAAATCAAGAAGGTCTATATAAAAATCGTAAACCATACTGTTCGCCAGCAGATAGTGGCACGCGAGTTGCGGTGGGGTTGTGCGGTACCGCGCCAAATCAACTTTCATCTATGACATGTAAAACGCATGATGATTGTCCATGGGCACGTCCAAATTCAAACGATCCCGTGTATCGCTGTTATGGCGCGACAAGTAATGTTGATCAAAACGCGTCAACTGACTATCAGTTTGCCCGCTTCGGTAATGCATCACGCGCGTGTGTACAGCGTCCATTTACATTTATAAAAGACTACACCTGTTCTTTGGTTGACGTGAACGCGCAGGCACGACCAACGTGGGTGGTGCCAGTTCGTGATCTTGAAAATCCAGATGCGCAGACTATTTTACGTGGCCAATACGGCTTAAACGATAATAGTTTAGTATGTGTGTTCCGTCCGCG
>CAZYEQ010000062.1:0-1383 GCA_964646505.1 uncultured Gammaproteobacteria bacterium | reverse complement strand
GTGCAGGTAAAAGATAATTGGGGGTGGTGTAATGGGGTTGATGCAAATGGTAATGTGTTGCCACAAGGGTTGTATGATTATAGTTATATACCGACAAGTTTTGGTTTGGATGAGTGTGCGGTAGGTTCTAATTCTGCCTGGACATCTTACCGGGGTCAAGTCATTGTAATTCCCACAAGGTAGTGTTAATTGGGTACGACACAGAATACAAAAACCTCCTATTTAGGAGGTTTTTGTATTCTGTACAAAATTAAATGTTTTAGTTTTGTACAGACGTGTGTGAGGAAGAATACGGCACGTCTGGAGGACGATTTGTCCTCTTTTGCGATCCCGTCACTCGCAGTCTCGGTATACCGTTCGATCGGACAGTGGGGCGGTCACCACGAAGGATCCCGTGGCGTGGTCAGTGTCGATCGTGACGAGGACACCAATGGGCTGATCCGGATTGCTCAACAGGAGTAGTCTGCCGTGCGTCTGGCTTTCCATCCCGAAATCGGCGCCGTATCTGTTCTGCTCTTCACTGGTGCCGTCCCTGATCACACATACACCGCGACGCTGAGCTTCCTCAGTGTCGAGGACCGCATTGTAGAGAAGTGGTGGTGCGTTCGGATGGTCACGGTCGGTACAGTTGAACGTTCCGTGCTCGACGAGCCAGTCGAGATGGCTGCAGTCGATGGGCTGTACCTGTGCCTTCGAGGTGCAAAACCCAGACACGCAGGCGTTCTCGTCCGTGCAGGGTGTGTCCATGTTGCAAGTGACGAGATCCGGGGTCGGGGAGGGCGACGCCGTCGGAGACGGCATCGGGTTGGTAGTAGAAGGATCCTCGCCGCCACATGCGACGAAGAAAGAGAGTGCCGCCCAGAGGGTGGCACAGATGAGACGAATGGTCACGGTGACCTCCGTTTGCCCATGCCCAGGGCGGGGAAAAGAGCATTCCACAAGGGAATTTGCTCGGGTTGACGCTATAAAATACGCTAAATTAAGCTATTTTACACCGACAACCCGAACACTCCTTCTCTACTTCCTTCTTTCGTAATTCTTCCTCACACGTTGTAATGAACGTAAACTCTTTTTATTTTACACCATTTTTGGCCTTCTGTCAAGTTCTGTTATGGTGTTGTGGATAAAATTGAAGGGTATATTCTCATGTTCTCTTTTCCTCTTTTATGGTATACTTTTTTTGTGAATTCACATAAGAATGTGTTCACACGCGGGAACGTCTCTCATCTATTCATAACTCTTCTTCCATGCGTGCCGTTCAACAATCATCTCTCTGGGTTTTTTGGCTACGCACCAAAGAATTTTTGTTTACGAAACATCGAAATGTTCTTGCGTTTAGCATTGTTATTTAATTCAGAACCAAGTTGATTAATCTGCTCCATA
>CAZYEQ010000061.1:0-3352 GCA_964646505.1 uncultured Gammaproteobacteria bacterium | reverse complement strand
CTCGACTCGTCGCATCCGATTATGGTAACAGATAGTGGGGAATTAGGAACATGGGTAAAAGCAAGAAAAGCAGGGGATATTTTTGGATCAACGCTCTATCGAGTGGTGCGTACAAAAAAAGGAACGCGTGTGACGTACGACGTTATTCCTCCGGCCTTATATCGTTTTAAAGCTTTTGTGTTGGGTGTGCGGTATCCTGATAAATTTTATATTTCCGAGTTACAGGCCGAGCCATGGTTTGATGATGGAAAACACGTGAATGATACACCGCTTGCGCGACAATTTGAAACTATGGATGCTATGCGTTTTATGAAACACCTCGATGTGGCCGAACGCACGGGCGCATCACGCGTATATGTATGGGGGGTAGAGTGGTGGTACTGGTTAAAAAAGGTGCATGGAGACGCAAGTATGTGGAATGTAGCAAAAGAGACTCTTCAATAAAGAGTCTCTTTAAAAAATGAACTGTTGTTGTCTATAGTGTGCCCGCACCATTCGGGTTATAACCGTTGAGCACTTCTACTCCATCGGTGAATCCGTCACCGTCGCTGTCGGCGTTATATGGATCGGTGTTGTAGGTTTTTTCAGCGTCATCTGTGAGACCATCGCTGTCGCTGTCCACCGCGCTTGGTGGTGAGAGAAGTGGCGTCGCGTTCTCTTTTGCGTCTCTCGTCCTGTTCTCATGTGTAAAATCGTTTTCAGGGGGTAGCGAATACTCCGCTAATTCTTGTTTTGGGCTAAAAAACCCAGCAATGATATCAGTCAATTTTTTTGCATCTACAGGAGCATCAATCGTTACCGGAGTATTATAGTTTTTAAAGGATACGGTCATGAATAAATCAGCTATTTTCTTCTGCGCAGATCCGGTTGCGATAGCGATATGTACTGTCATTTTGTAGGGCAGGAAATCTCTTTTTCCGACCCAGATTTCACCATATGGCATTGATGCAAGGCTATTTATTTGCTCTTGTATGGTATTCAGTCGTTCTTTAATAAACGGGTCGTCTGCGCTCGCATTTGTTTCGGCAAATATAGCCTGAATAACTTTGATAAAACCTTCTCGATTTATGGTATACCCTAAATGGTATGTATTTGCGCCATGTATGATTTCGTCCGAAAATTTTTCAGTTGGCTGAATAACATGTGCGTCTAAAAAAGTTTGCTTTACCTTGTCTGTTAAGTACGTAGGTGGTGTTTCAGAAGCATGTACCAAAACACCTGTTTGCTCTAGAGCTTTGGCAATATCGTTCGCGTTAATATCAATCCAAAAGTCTTGAGAGGGGGGAAGGTCGGGTAACACTGAATTGGGAATAGTGGGTAGTTTGACAAAGGTGGAATCATCAATGGTGCGCACATCAAAACCATACGTCGCAGGTTTCGATTCCTGGTTTTTGTAGTCGAGTGTTACAACAACCGAGGCAGACCCGCGTGGTTTTTCGGCATTGGTTTGATCTGATGCGCGAGAAAGTTGTACACGTACAGTCTGCGGAATATGAGCTCTTTGCAGGAGTGTGTACGGTGTGTCGTTTAAAATGTCAGATGGGTCGTATTCACCTAGTGTAGATGCTGGCGGCAAGGTATTGCTTTCTTCCCATGCTGATTTTGGTGTATGAAATGTGGTTTGAATACTACCCTCATATTCGTATGTGGTAACGGAATGAGTATTTGCAAACATTTTTTGTAAGATTTTTTCCGGTGTCGTGGTGTACTTGGCGTACGCGGTATATCCGCTTACTCCGATGATACCGAGACCAAGAATAGCGCCGAGCGTGAGAAGAGTGTTGCGCATCTTATGATTCTCAGGATGTGTGGTTTGCGCTGAAAAAAGTGTCTGTTCAATATCGTGTATGCTGTAGCCTTCGGCAAGGAGAGTATTTTTGATTTGCCCTCGATCTGTGCCGTGCAAAAGGAGTTGGCGCATGCGGTCGGAAAGTTTGTTTTCTGACATATGCGTGTACAGATGTGATTACAAAGGATATATAATCCATTATAAACCTGAGTGGTTATCGGATGTACTAAATACTTTCATTTTTTCAAGGATCGCTTTTTTTATTTCCTCCGCATCTGTTTTTTGAAGGCCGGGAATGTTTACTTTGTTGCCTAAAAACCCTAACACTTCGTAGGTCGAGCCAGTGTTTCCGGCGTAGCCGCGCACATTCATATCGCTGCCTCCTCCCTCAGAAAAATTCTCAAATGTCACTGAAGCAAGTCCGAATACTCTATCAAATACACTTTGATTAACATATACCCCTTGAATTTTTGCATAGGGGATATTTTTGTTGTTTTTTGCGATGATGCCCTGATGAATCACGATGTATGCGTCTTCTAGTGCAAATCGAAAATAAGCACGACGGAGTGCTTTTAGAACAATAGGCGCTGAAAAGATAACACTGAACGGAATAACAATGCTTACCATTTTATCTAAGGTCGGTATTGGCTGGTTCGGTCCAGACATACCGAATACGAGGTAGAAAACCATGATGATGAGAAAAGGGAGGCCGGTAACGAATGTTTTTTTGAAAATCCAAATAATTCGTATAGGGTGGGTTTTTTCGGTAAAAGTGCTCTGCATAAGATTGCCCCTCAATTATTTTTTTGTGATACGTTCTCTTACGGTTTGCAACAGTATATCACGCAGTCCTTCGGCAGCGGCCTGTTCAACACCGTCAATGTGTGCCGCCACACCTGAAGAAACGGTGGCACTTGAAAGGTGTACGTCGTAAAGGCCGAATATGCGATCAAGAATATCTTGATCGACGTACACATCTTGAACACGTTCGTATGGAAGCGTGATTTCGCTCGGAGTGATTGGTCCTTTTTTGATTTGGATAAAGTCAGGTGTGAGGTCGTAGAAATACACGGCAAAATACCAACGCTCGTAGAGATATGAGACGATGAAGGCGAGTATAAGAATACCAAAAAACATAAGACCGGCGCTTTTTGTAAGTGTGTCTACGATGTCGTTTTTTGGATCAGTAGAAGCAAAAGAAAAAACTATAAACCCCCAAAGAGCAAGAAAAACAGCGGCAAGTGACAGAGTTCTCCCGATGGTTTTTTTTGAGGATTTTTTTTAGGACTGAGTGGAAATTGGGTGCGGGTTTGGCTTTGGTTTACGCGCATATATAGAAAAAATAAAGATGCTTATATGATAAGCTATTTTTTTGTAAAATGGAAGGCGTCGAGGTCATTTCGTAGTAGTTTCACAAAATTGTAAGGTAGCATCAAAAATGTATACAAAAATAAAGAGAAAATGAGGGAACAAAAACATAAAAATAGCTTAATTAAGCTATTTTTTTAAATACCAGGAAACTCCGGATGGAGGCGTCATTCTAGACAGGAAGCGTGTGACCGT
>CAZYEQ010000060.1:0-3405 GCA_964646505.1 uncultured Gammaproteobacteria bacterium | reverse complement strand
GTTGCGCAGATATATACTCCCTACGAGCCACCGTAGATCGTTGTATATATTGGCATAAATTATGATACGTTGCAGGCGTTGATTTGTCAATAAAGCGCAAACCTTCAACTCAGCTCCAATTAAAATAGCAGACCCAAATTAAGACACGGGTGGTGGATATTTTTTTGATCGATATGTTTAAAAATTTATTGAAACAACGCAGGATCATGACCATGACTAACATTAAAGGTAACGTGAAGAAGACAAATATCAATTTTTGGAATTTTAATTTTTACCTCAAAAAACCTTGGTGAATCTGAAATTTTAGTCGAGTGATGACCATAATACCCACCCCTCTCTGCTGTGAATAATTTTTTAATGTTTGAAGTAGTGTTTGCGATATCAACATCTAAAGCGTTTACATTTTCATCAAATCTAATAGAAAAATACGGAAGGTGTTGGTCTTTTTTGGGTTTAATTTTAAATAGCACTAATAGACCACTATCACTAAGCTCGTTTGATTCTAATAACTCTATTTCATACTCTGAATTTATGAATTCAGTAAAGTATACGAGATTAAAAATTCTAGTTACTCTAAAAATATTTCTACCATCTCTCCTTTGAAAAATTCTACCCCTATCCATAGGATTTGAGATATTATGTAACGTAACATCAATACCTCTGACACGAGATAGCGTTATATTTAAATCTTTCACCCTTACAAAAAACCACCTATACCTAGGTGATTTTTTACCCCTTCTTAAATCGTTGTGATTTCCTTTTCTTTATCTTCACCGATCTGCTTAATTTTTTCATTAAAGTCTTTTACCATGCGATCAAGTTCTTCTTGATACGCAAACTTTTCATCTTCCGTAATTTGCCCGTCATCTTCGCCTACATCAATCGCCTTTTTCACTTCTTCACGCGTTTGGCGTACGGCAATGCGCGCGTTTTCCAATTTTTGCGCAAGCACTTTAATCAATTCTTGACGGCGATCGTGGGTTAATTCGGGCAGTGACACGCGAATAAGTTTTCCATCGTTCACTGGGCTGATACCCAAGCTTGAGTTGCGAATACCCACTTCAATGGCTTGCAAAATACTTTTGTCCCATGGCTCTACCACAATGGTTTTGGCATCTTGCACTGAAATAGAGGCGAGAGCTTTTACAGGTTGATATGAGCCGTATGCTTCAATCGACACATCTTCCACAAGCGCTGGCGTAGCACGACCGGTGCGAAGTGATGAAATATCTTTTTTCAAGTGCGCAATGTTGTCTTCAAACTGTTCTTTGTACATGAGTACCGGATTCATAGTGATATATTATTCTTTTGGTATGTAATTAAAACCAACGTAAATGATACTCCCTTTCCCTTGGCCTGGATGCACACGGAGCATGGTTGGAATCTGACCTGATGGGAGTTTTTGGGTCGTCCAATTTTCGCCCCCGTCTGAACTGCGGTTAAAGGTTGAGCGATTGTTAATCGTGGCAGTGTAGTACACTTCGTTGTCGTTGTTTGGGTTCACGGCAAAACCATAAATTTGCGCGCTTCCTGGAGGAGTAAGAAGCTTCATGGGGCGCCATGTATCACCACTGTCATTTGACACCAAAATACCGTATTGCGATACCCAATACAACACCGTACTGTCGTTCTTTTTTGCCACCAAAATACGGCGATAGTCGGTAGCTTTGGTAAACGATTTCATGGGTTTATCGAGAAGAGTCCAGCTAAGCCCACCGTCTTCAGAACGATAGAGCCCTTTCTTTCGAGACGCACCATACCATATACCTTCTTGAATTTCATCGGGACGGACAGACGCAAACGGTACTTTGAACGCATAGAGCGGTTGCCACGATACACCACCATCAATGCTCTTCAAAATATTTCCATCATCAATAGTCATGACCACTACGTTTGAGTCAAACGGATCAACCGAAATGGCTGATACCAGAGCTTTGGAGCTCGACTGACGGTACACTTCGGCCCAGGTGCGTGCACAGTCGGTGCTTTTATACACCGTACTACCAATTGATGCGTAAAGAATACATTTGTTGGTCGGGTCAACGGCCATATCATACACAAACGCATTTGCAACGGGTAAACGCGCCTGCTGCCACGACACAGCTCCGTCAAGTGTAAAAAACAGACCACTTTCTCGTGAAAGCCAGTAAAAAGAATTTGCGTCGGTTGGGTCGTCTACCGTGCGAAACACTGTGACACCCGCAAGCGATTTCACCCCCTGATTGGTTGGAAGTGATACCGTGGGTTTCCATGTGACCCCCTGGTCACTCGACACAAACATTCCAACCGGGCCCGCGCTCGTGTTGTTTTTATTGCCAAAAAAATTACACCCTGCCCCTACAAGGAGCACGCCACACAAAAGGACACCTAACCGCGACAAAGATTGATACTTCATACTTATGGAATAGCGAGAAGAATATGCTCAATAAGTAAACGAGGATTTCCGTTCGACCCAAGAAAATGAACTGCTTCATCGATACGCTCACCGATCGTTTTCCAATGCTGAGGTGAGACTACATGGTCTGGTACACGCGCGACAAGTCGTGTTGACAATCGCTCACTATACCTCACCATATCACCGAGCGCAATACGCCACAGCATCAAGACATCTTTGAGCGTGTCTCGATTTTGGGTCGCGTCGTCAGTGCTTTCTATCAAATCTTCAACCTTGGCAATTTTTTCAGAAAGTGACGCGCCAAACAAAGAAACGAAACGATCTGCTTCTTTGGCCCAGTCATCTTCGAAACCACTTTCTAGTGCCTCGAGAGCTCGCCCGGGGCGACCAAGCGCACGGTGCGCCACGCGCTGTGCCGTTTCTTGCGGTGCACCTCGCGCAACAAGCGCTTGTACTATTTCTTGCTCGGGCACTGGTTCAAGAAAAAAAACTTGGCAGCGCGAGCGAATGGTGGCAGGTACCTCTGCGATGTTTTCCACTAAAAGCCACAGCAGTGTTTGCGGTTTAGGCTCTTCAAGAGTTTTTAAAAACCCATTGGCCGCACTTTGGTTCATGTCTTCGGCTCCATCAATCATGGCCACCGTATAACCACCAAGAAACGAGGCTTCGGAGAGACGAGTCGTGAGTTCACGAATCTCATCAATATCGATGAACTTTTTCGTCTTCCCTGTTTTTTCATGTGCACCGCGTGCAAGCATGAATACATCAGGGTGGCGCGGAAGCGCGTCTTTGGGCACGTTCAAAACCTCGGACGACACCAGTGTAGCCAGTGTTTGCTTACCCACATGTCGTGGCCCAACTAGCATATACGCATGCCCTAAAACACCACGCTCTTTGGCGTGACGAAAGTACGACAGAAGATGCGCGTGTCCGATAAGAGCATCCATATACGTGAATTAGTATAGCACCCGAGGGAAAAATTTCAATATCCTTACGCAATCCAGACGGTT
>CAZYEQ010000059.1:0-3471 GCA_964646505.1 uncultured Gammaproteobacteria bacterium | reverse complement strand
CCAATCACTTTTGCCACTATACCCCATTTCTTTGGTGCGTCCGTGAATGGTAATAAGTTCGGCACCTGCGTCAGCAATCACAGGAATGAATGTTTTAAAATCATCAGGACTTTTCCAGCCTAAGCGAATTTTTACAGAAAGTGGTGTATCACCAATCGCTTTTTTCATTTCCTTTATAATAGCTCTCGCGCGATCAGGTTCTTTCATAAGCGCGCAGCCGTTAAAATTGCTCGTAATTTTATATACTGGACAACCCATGTTAATGTCAATTCCTTCGGGTTTGGCATGTTCCATTACAATGCGTGCCGCTTCTGCCATCACATGAGGATCAGAACCAAAAATTTGTTGCACAATCGGTCGTTCGGCGGGAACAAAGTCGGTCATGCCGAGTGTTTTTTCATTATGACGAACAATGGCTTCGGCTGAAACCATTTCGCGATATACCACATCAGCCCCGCCGATCTGCCTGACCACTTGGCAAAACGCCGAATCAGTCATGTCGGCCATGGGTGAGAGCGCTAAAATACGCGATTTGTTACTCAAAATATCGTTAATCCACATAATGGAACACACTATAGCGTAAATCCACTGACCTATCAAGAGTCCACAAGAACCATTGACATTCCTATGTAAATGATATATTATAGAACGTCTGATTTACCTTGATTACAAGGAGGCACTGGGGTAAAAAACATGAAGCAAATCAGAAAAAACATGTGGCCAAAATTGGTGACTGCAGCCATACGGGCATACACCATTACCTGTCCAATCATGTACAGACTTTTCACATAAGCGGAGGGAACCTGTGAAAATGATCGGATTGTTCTTTATCATCCTGAGCTCGCTTTTGGCCACTGCCTGTGGCCTCGGAGAGCGGGAGTTTGTCACCGAGAGCCCCCACCGAATCCACGATCACGGATTTGAGTGGGGTGGTACGGTCGTGTCGGCCGACGACACCGCCATCCTCGAGATGAGGGTAGCGGTCAAAGGGGTTGGCGAGACGAGACTCGCCACCGGAGAAGGGGCATTCCTCTTCTCCAACCTCAGCATTGAGGCCAAGGGTGGGGCGTTCGATACTCGCTCAACTCGCTGGCGAGTTAAGATGCGCCGGTCAGAGATGGCCGAGCATTACGACCGTGAGGAGGACACACTCCTCCTCGAGCTCGTACCTGTGGACGTTGCTGGTGGCCCACTTGTAGCCACACGCGACGACCCACTGGAGTTCACACTCCAAATGTGGCAAGAAGATGGCAGACAAGGAGGGAGGGCGCGCGTCGACCTGCAGTTCACCGAGGTCTATCGAGTCATCAACGGTGAACTCACCCCGATTCTGCTGTTTGGCAATCCGACCAACACCGTCGTCACCTTCTAGCAGCCACTTCCCTGTCGAGTGATCGTACCCCGGCCACGCAACGCGTGTCTGGGGATTTTTTTACCCAAATTTGAGAGATGGCGTATCCGCGGACTCATCATTTCCAGAAGACGCAGAGGGTGGCAATACCATACCAAGCATTTCCACAGGTAAGTCTGATGGTGGTTCTGTTTTCTTTGTTCCAGCCTTCTGAAGGAGTGGCACCTTCACATGTGACATAGGGAAATGCCAAATGGTTGCGAGTTCCTCAATATTTAAAATATACGACGGTTTAATTTCGCCCATAGCACGCTTCTTGTACGCGCTCATGATTTTTCTCTTTCGTTCATTTTTTATATAATCTGCAAAAAGATATTTCACGCTTGTTAAATATTTTGGCAAAAGAGCGTTTGAGCTTGGATTATTGAACTGGTTAATGGCACCGATCAGTGAATTCACCCCACGAGCAGGATTAAACACCTCGTTACGACCTAAGTACACCATGCGAATTTTTGTTTTGTACCCGATCTTGCTAATCTTTTCTTCCATTGCCTCTACAACCTTTTTTGTCCCAGGCGTTAAGTACTGCATGTTATTTTTTTCTTTGGAATCAGATTTTTCGCCGCCAGCAGATGAAATCTCACCGCCAAAAAGTTGTTTCCCAAATGCTTGAGCAGTGTAAATAGGTAAATCAACAGCCTTTCCAAGAATACCTCCCCCTTTGCCGTCTTTTGATTTTTCTCCAATAACCTTCTTAATTTCTTTAATACAATCTACTTTCCAAATTTTATCCGGAGTCGGCTCAATTACCATTTGATACCACATCTGCTCCCCTGGCCCAATGCGGCTAAAACTTTCAAGAAACGTACCCATCGGGTCTTTAATCGGCGTTTCTTTGTCAGTCGTGTGCTCAAAATCTCGGTACACGCGAATCGGGTACGCGTGATGCGCAACCAACTGAAATTCGGCGCCCCACATGTTATGTGTTGGGTTGGGGTAATGATTCGGCGCGTCTGCTGTGTAATCTTCAATCTCTGTAATTTCCGCCTCAGGATATTGCGCGTACACCGCGGCCTCAACCACGTCTCGATACTGCTCAAGAACACGAATAAGAAATTGAATATACCCTTCAATACTCACGATTTCAAAACTAAAACTAAACTGCTCAAAACCACGGCGATACATAACAGCAATGCCCGGCACCTCCATAATAGAAAAAATATGAGCAAACAGCTGTTCCACAGCCTTTGGCGTTTGGATATTTTGTTGTGGCACATCAATCGCGAGAAGTGTCCATTTCCAAGTACTCGTATATCGTTGATTTTTGTAAAAAGCAGTCATAAAAAGACCGCCTTTCAGCACCAAAAACATGGGAATAACCCATGCACCAACAGTAAACAAACGAAGTAATGCCACGATTGGCGGTTGTGTTAATTCCCGCAAAAGAGCATTGACAATAACGTCCATATATAGTGTTACACCTCAAGGAGCGTGTAAATTGCCCAATACAGCACCGCTAAACCAAGACCGCTCCACCACCAGCCGAGCTGACCTGACTTATACCCGGCAAAAAAAATAATAAATCCGAGAATGGTACCAATCACCGCAATGGCATGACGTACGGCATGTTCTGACATACAGCGCAAATAATATACCGTGATAATACCACAAAAATAATCCTTCAGCAAGGAAAAAAGCCCTTGCGGGCTTCTTTCACAGGCCTATGATGCTTTTACCGCCCGACGACGACTCCAGTTATAAAACTCGACGAGAAGAGGGCTTGCCAAGAAAATTGATGAACACGTTCCAAAAAACATACCGACGATAAGGGTGAGGGCAAAGTAATGCACTGACGCTCCGCCGAAAAAGAAAATAGCGATTAAACTAAGCTCGGCCGTGAGCGACGTATTAAACGAACGAATAACGGTTTGTTGCAAGCTCATATTGACGGTTTCCGCGAAGTTTGAGGTGCCACGGCGAAGGATATTTTCGCGAATACGGTCGAACACAATAATGGTATCGTTCACTGAATAGCCGAGCACGGTCAAAAGCGCCACGACAATGGCAATTCCGACTTCAACACCCATATATTTTCCAAGAAGCGCGAGAATACCCATGGT
>CAZYEQ010000058.1:0-3516 GCA_964646505.1 uncultured Gammaproteobacteria bacterium | reverse complement strand
GTGAGGCACAAATCAAGGCGATTTTAAGTGCGATGGTATCAAAAGGATACATCACACAGGCACAAGCAGACGCGCGCCTGACGCTTATGAAACAGCGCGTGGAAGATCGTCAAGAAAAACACAGCGAAGGTCGCGGAAAAGGGCATATGAACAAAGGTTCGCGTGGTCTTGGACTCGGGCTTGGCCTACATCTTAAGGCAAAATAAGGCATAACGAAAAAGTCACCATTGAAACCACCCTGACCATACATCAGGGTGGTTTTGCGTGTCGAATACATTTGTATTTGCTATAGTATTGGCATATGAGTATTCGACCGTCTGACCATGTCACAGCACTTCCGGGTGTGGGAAAAACGTTGGCCAAACGCCTGGCGGTGCTTGGTATGCAAACCGTACGTGATGTGCTGTTTCATTTGCCTTTTCGGTACGATGATTTACGTGAGACAAAACAGGTAGGTACCCTTGTGGCGGGCGAGCGTGTGACTGTGCGTGTACGTATTGAACATATTGCAGCTAAAAGAAGTCCACGGAAACGGCTTCTTATTACGGAGTGTATTTGTGCCGACAAAACAGGTCGCTTGCGGGTGGTATGGTTTGGTCAGCCGTTTATTGCAAAAACATTGGTGACGGGTGATGAGGTGTACTTAGGGGGAACAGTATCACAAGACCGACTTGGGCTGGTGATGCAAAATCCCGCATTTGAAAAAGTAAAGCAAGAATCACCAACACAGACAGCCCGGTTTTTACCCGTGTACGGGGTGACGAACGGGCTGACACAAAAACAAATGAGGCACATTGTTTTATCCGCTTTGAGCGTAAAAGAACGTATTCCAGAATCGCTTCCTAGCGAGCTCTTACATAAAGCCGGTGTGTTGCCATTACAAACCGCGCTTCGGTATATTCATGCGCCGGAAACTCCAGCACAGGCTGAGCAGGGGTTGCGACGATTAAAATTTGATGAGCTGTTTTTGTTGCAACTGAGGGCGGTAGAGGCACGCCGCGTGGCAACCATGGTCACTGCTCCCGCACTGCCGTTTCCACAGGCTTTGGTAAAACAATTTGTTGATAGGTTGCCGTATACTCTTACGAATGACCAAAAAATAGCAAGCTGGGAGATTCTTCAGGATATTCAAAAAAATACTCCCATGAATAGACTGCTTCAGGGTGATGTTGGATCGGGCAAAACCGTGGTTGCAGCCATCGCGCTTTTAGTGACAGCGCGAGCTGGTGCCCAGGGTGCGCTTATGGCACCAACCGATATTTTAGCCAAACAGCATGCGCAGTCATTGCGTGATATGTTCGGCGACCTCATTCGTTTGGGTCTGTACACGCGCACGACGTGTGACGTGTGGGGCAGAGTGCTGAACGGAAAAACAGAGCGTGCTCGCCGCCGTGATTTTTTAGAACAATTAAAAAAAGGGGACATTGACGTGGTGGTTGGCACGCACGCCCTGCTTACGGGAAAGGTGGTATGTAAAAAATTGGCACTGACTGTGGTTGACGAGCAGCACCGTTTTGGCGTGTCACAACGGCGACTCTTAAAAGACGCAACACGAGGCATGCATGGCGCGCATTTTTTGAGTATGACTGCTACGCCAATTCCGCGCACCCTTGCGCTCGCGATATACGGTGATCTTGATCTTTCTTTTCTGAAACAGAAACCAGCCGATCGTAAATCAATTGTGACGAAAGTGGTTGAACCGCGTAAGCGTGACGCGGCGTATGCGTTTTTACGCGCTGAAATTAACAAAGGACATCAGGTGTTTGTTGTGTGTCCTATGATTGATGAAACAGAAGAGGGGGGTGCGAGTGAGAAAAAAACAGTACTCGCGGAGTACGAACGATTACAAAAAAAGATATTTCCCGACAAGCGTGTCGGGTATGTGCATGGCAAAATGCCAACAGAAGAAAAAGACGCGGTGATGGAGCGGTTTCGTAAAAAAGAACTCGATATGTTGGTGGCAACTTCGGTGATTGAAGTTGGGGTCAACATTCCAAACGCCACGGTCATGATGATTGAGGGCGCGGAACATTTTGGCTTGGCGCAGCTGCATCAATTTCGCGGGCGAGTGGGAAGAAGTTCATTTCAGTCATACTGTTTTTTGTTTCCCGGAGACGCGTCAGTAAAAGCCATGGAACGACTGGCCATGTTTGCAAGTACAAACGATGGATTTCGTTTGGCCGAGTTTGATTTAGAAGAAAGAGGTCCCGGGGAAGTGTACGGCACCGCGCAAAGCGGACTCATGGAACTTCGGCTTGCGACGCTCCGCGATACTGATTTGCTGGTCACGGCAAAAAAACTTGCTGCCGAAGTGTCGCCTGACATATTTCCTGAGGTGTTTGCCATGATGTCGTTTTGGCGGCAACGGGTTCATCTTGAGTGATTAGGTACTGGTTTGGCGAATGAGGTCGGCGAGGGTTTCCACAAAATAGTAGGATGATCCCTCTTTGAGCTTAGGCGCGTCCGTGTGGTGGGTTTTTGGTAGAATTATTTTTTTCATACCTAAATTGAGGCACTCTTTAATTCGTTTTTCGGCTTGTCGCACACTGCGAACTTCTCCACCGAGACCCACTTCGCCGAAGACGGCAACGTCTTTGCCGAGTGCTTTATCTTTAAACGCGCTGGTGACAGCGAGCGCGACCGCCAAATCACTTGCGGGTTCTTGTGCTTTGAGCCCGCCAACCACATTAATATGAACATCGTATTGTCCAAGAGGGAGACTCGCGCGGCGTTCCAACACCGCTAAAATCATGTGAAGACGGTTCACGTCAAGGCCGTTCGCTTTGCGCACAGGATACCCAAACATCGTTTTGGTAACGAGCGCTTGGATTTCAACCAAGAGTGGTCGTGTGCCCTCGAGTAAACAGGTCACGATACTGCCCGGCACGGCCTCGCCGCGTTCAATAAGCATCGCTTCCGATGGGTTTTTCACTTCTTTCATGCCGGTTTCTACCATGGTGAACATCCCCACCTCATCGGTAGAACCAAATCGGTTTTTGACCGCTCGTAAAATACGCATGTTATGATGCCGGTCACCCTCAAGATAGAGCACGGTATCTACTAAGTGCTCAAGCGTTTTTGGGCCAGCCACCGCGCCATCTTTGGTAACGTGTCCAATAAGGACGATCGCTGTGCCCGACGTTTTGGCTGTTGATAGAAGGTGTACCGTGGCCGCGCGAACCTGCGTTATATTACCTGGTTCTCCAGGAATAAGGTCAGAAAACAGGGTTTGTATCGAGTCAATCACCGCAAGGGGCGGTTTGGCTTCTTTGATGGTTTCAATGATGGCTTCAACCATGGTGGCGTTGCCTAATTTGAGGGTGCTTTGCCCAAGCCCGAGCCGGTCGGCACGCAATTTCACCTGTTCAATGGATTCTTCGCCAGAAATATAAAGAGCGTTTGGTATGAGACAGGCGAGCTGGAGCGCAAGAGTCGATTTTCCAATGCCCGGTTCACCGCCTAAAAGCAGAAAGCTTCCAGGTACGAAGCCACCACCAAGCACGCGGTCGAGTTCAT
>CAZYEQ010000057.1:0-3536 GCA_964646505.1 uncultured Gammaproteobacteria bacterium | reverse complement strand
CTTGTACATCTTCGACACGAAACGGAGTTGACGTGCCGGATCTCCTTTAAGAAACACATTCATCCCTGTGTTGATTCGCCGGATCGTCTGGGAGAAGAGCATGGGGTTTGGGATCGGCAAAGACGTCATCCCGAACTTGACGAACTGCTCGGCCGCCTTACTTATGTTTTGCGGAATGTTGTGAATTGTAGCGAGCATCTCTTATACCTCCTTCATGTTTCATGTTTTCACTCCAAACATTCGTAGTATCACCCACACGATTGTTTCTGTAAATCACCCATGTGCAGAATCTGTGTATATCTCATTCCACATTTTACCCACATACGCTATACTATGTTTCATATGAGTTATTTCCTTGCACTTCTTGCTATCGCCCTCGGGTGTGTGTTCATTATTAAAACAGAGTGGTTTTTAGATAATTTTGGTCGTATTGGTTGGGCCGAGCAACATTTAGGCACCGAAGGGGGTTCGCGTTTAGCCTATAAACTTCTTGGCCTTGCGATTATTATTATCGCCTTACTTGCGGTCACTGGTTTTCTTGGTAAAATTATCATTAGTATTTTTGGCAATTTATTTCCGAAACCCATATAATGGAGCGGTAGTATGAGTTATCACTCGGGAAATGAAATGATCGACGTGTCACTTCTGTATAAGAAGATGCACCTTCAGCCAGGTATGCGTGTGGCTGATTTTGGTTCTGGTCGTACGGGGCATATTGTGTTTCCGGCAGCTACTGCGGTTGGTGATAGTGGCTTGGTGTACGCGGTTGATATTTTGAGAGATGTGCTCGACGTCATTGGTCGCAGGGCGAAAGTAGAAGGGTTGTCAACCGTTCGTACGGTGTGGGGAGATGTTGAAGAAGTAGGGGGAGTTGCCATCCCAGCAGAAAGCCTCGATGGCATTTTTATTATAAACGTGCTCAGCCGCATTCCGCGTGATCGTCACATGAATGTACTTACCGAAGCCGCCCGACTATTGAAACCCAAAGCACGGCTCGTCATTGTTGATTGGTCAGAATCACGACTTTCTATTGCGCCACCAGAAAAATCTTTGTTAGATTTTGCGGCGTGTACGACACTCGGGCAAGCCCACGGGTTTGTGTCACAAGAAACGTTTCACGCGGGGCCACACCACATTGGGCTTGTGTTGTATCGAGCGGTATGAGCGCACAGGTGCGAACGAAAGATATTGGAGCGTGGGGCGAAGAGATGGCCGCACGTTTTTTAGTTCAAAAAGGGTACGAGATTGTCGACCGAAATGTAAACTATCATCGGCAGGGGGAAATTGATATTGTGGCCTGGCATCCGAACATTCAGGGGTTACGAACCCTTTGTTTTATTGAAGTGAAAACTCGAAGTGGAGAACGCGGTGTAGCCGAGCGCGCAACGAATGGACTCAAAGTACATAAGATTATGCTCGCGGCACGGAAATATGTGGTTGATAAAGATATTTCCATAGACACGACACCTATGCAATTTGAGCACGTTGGGGTGTACGTAAAACCTAGTGGGGAAGTGGAGTGTGCTCATTATGTGATTCCGGTCTAGTACACCTTGACAAAAACCCTTATTTGTGCTATACTACTTATATTGAAAGTAGCGTTAATACGCTGCTTTTTTTCTTGAAAATTTTAGCTTTATTTAGGTATTTTTATATGGCATCAGAAATAGCAAAAAGCATCCAGATTATCTGTGATGAAAAAGGGTTAAACCCAGAGGCAGTCATGGAGGCGATTGAATCAGCCTTGGCTGCAGCATTCCGTAAAGATTTTGGTACGCGCCAGGGCAACTACAAGGTGCAGTTTGATGTGGAAACAGGCGACATGAAGGTGTGGGACGTGAAAGAGGTAGTAGAGGACATTCCTGAAGAAGAATTAGAAGCCGCGCAAGAGGCATTAACCGCGCGTCGTGATGCTGCTCGTGAAGAAGGTCGTGAACTTTCTGAAGAAGAAATGGCTGATTTGGTGCGCTTTAACCCGAAAACACAAATCATGATGAAAGAGGCGGTTGAGCTTGTGAAAAAACCAACTGTTGGGCAGGTGTTAGAATTACCGCAAGAAGTGCCTGGTGAGTTTGGCCGCATGGCCGCGCAAACCGCGAAACAGGTGATTATGCAAAAATTGCGTGAAGCAGAACGCGGGGCTGTGATGACAGAGTTTGAAAAACAGGTGGGCGCTATTGTGAACGGTACTGTGCAGCGCCGTGATCGCAGTGGGAATGTGATTATTGACCTCGGTCGTATTACCGGCCTTTTACCACAACATGAACAAACCCCGCGCGACATGTATCGCCCTGGCGCGCGTTTTCGTTTGTATGTGGTGTCTGTCGGTGTTGGTCAACGCGGACCCGAAATTATTTTGTCACGCAAAACACCAAAAATGGTTGAGGCGATTTTTCGTGAAGAAATTCCTGAAATTCAAGATGGCGCGGTGGTGATTCGTGGCATTGCACGCGACGCTGGTAACCGTTCAAAGGTGGCGGTATCAACCGACGATGAATCCATTGATCCCATTGGCGCGTGTATTGGTCAGCGCGGGAGTCGTATCACAACGATTATCACCGAACTTGGTGGTGAGAAGGTCGATATTATCCAATGGAATACAAACGCGGTTGAGTTTATTAAGCACGCGCTTTCACCTGCCAAAGTGGCACGCGTTGAATTAAACGAAGAAGCGAAAGAAGCACAGGCCTTTGTGATTCCTGATCAGTTTTCACTCGCCATTGGCCGCGGTGGTCAAAACGTGCGTTTGGCTGCTGAACTTTCGGGCTGGAAAATTACCGTTGCTGAGGAAGGGGGAAGCGCGGTGGTCAGTAGTGAAGACGCGCCAGAAACAGTTGAGGCTGTAACGAAAGAAGTGAAAAGTGAAGAAGCACCTTCTGAAGAAAAAACAGAAGAAAAAGAACCTTCCGCATAATCCTTCAAACAACTAAAAGACCCGTGGCACGGGTCTTTTTTGTGCCTTGCCGAAGCCTAGTTTACCATGGTATACTCGCTCCATATTTTTTTACTGTATGTCTGGTATTTTTCACACGATTTTATATCAACCGATTTATAACATTTTTGTTGGTCTTTACGCGCTGATCCCCGATGTGGGGGTGGCGATTATTTTGCTTACTGTTCTTATTAAGGGGTTGTTGTACCCGCTTACGGCGAAATCGATTAAAGCGCAGCGCGCGCTCAGTGTTGTGCAACCAAAATTGAACGCGATTAAAGATGAACATAAGGGAAATCAGCAAAAAATTGCTGAAGAAACCATGAAAATCTACAAGGAGCATAATGTGAACCCTCTTGGTTCTTGTTTGCCTGTCCTCATTCAGTTGCCAGTATTTTTAGCGCTTTACTGGGTGCTTCGGGCAGGGCTTGGGAACGGTACTCTTGAAGGTTTGTACTCATTTATTCCAAACCCTGGGCATTTGAATCCGGTTGCGTTCGGTTTTCTTGATTTAAGTCAGGGAAAAAATGCCTGGAGTTTAGCCCTTGCTCTTTTGGCGGGTGTGGCACAATGGTGGCAAACCAAAGGCATGATGGCTCGGCAG
>CAZYEQ010000056.1:0-3551 GCA_964646505.1 uncultured Gammaproteobacteria bacterium | reverse complement strand
GGCTGTCATTGCCCGCGTTCCCCCACCGAACCCAGAACACGTCGACGAAGTACGCGCGTTTATTTTTGATTCATTTTACGACGATTACCGCGGTGTGGTGGCGTCGGTGCGCATGATTGATGGCAGTGTCAAAAAAGGTGATAACATCCAATTCATGAAAACCCTGGCCGAAGCCCCCGTACTCGAAGTGGGTCGCTACGCCCCAAAACCCGTGGCCGAACCCGCTCTTGAAACTGGGCAAATTGGCTACATTGTGACCGGCCTTAAAGCGCTTGGCGACGTGCGCGTCGGTGACACGATTACTCTTCTTAAAACACCGGCCACTGCGCCACTTTCTGGCTATAAGGAAATTAAGCCCATGGTGTTTGCGGGTATTTTTCCGAAAGAAGGCGACGACTATGCCGAACTTCGTGACGCCATTGATCGTCTACGCCTGTCAGACTCTTCTTTAGTATACGAACCCGAACATTCACAAGCACTTGGATTTGGGTTTCGTTGTGGATTCCTCGGCATGCTCCATTTAGATATTTTTCAAGAACGCTTAAAACGCGAATTTGACATGCACATCGTAGCCACGGTACCAAGTGTGGCGTACCATATTTTTAAAACCAATAGCGAAACGATTACCATTAAAAGCCCTCAGGAAATGCCCGACACCCAAAGCATTGAACACGTCGAAGAGCCGTGGATGACCGTTGATGTGATTACCCCGCAAAACTTTATCGGTAATATCATGGGACTCATCACCGAACGCAAGGGTCGTTACTTGAATACAGAATATTTAAGCACCGGAAGTGACCAGCGCGCGCTCCTGCATTACGAAATGCCTCTCGCATCTTTAATTACTGATTTTTACGACAAGCTTAAAACCGTGTCGAGCGGGTACGCCTCACTCAACTACGAATTCAAACGCTACGAGAGTGCCGATGTTGTACGCCTTGATATTTTAGTAGCTGAAGACCAGGTGGAAGAACTTGCCATGCTCGTTTGGCGTGATGACGCGCAAAACGTAGGGCGCAAAGTGGTTGAGTCGCTCAAAGAATCACTACCAAGGCAGCAATTTGAACTTAAAATCCAGGCTGCAATTGGTGGAAAAATTGTGGCGAGCGAGCGCATATCGGCCATGCGTAAAGATGTAACGGCCAAGCTATATGGCGGCGACGTGACGCGTAAAAACAAACTTCTAAATAAACAAAAGAAAGGAAAGAAAAAGATGAAAGAATTGGGACGCGGGAAAGTAGATATTCCAACCGAAGCCTATTTAGCTGTTCTTAAACGATAACATAGGAGCAACACAAGCGTGGTCACTTGCAGAGGTGATTGTTATGTATTCGTTCATTTTGAGATAGACAAACCCTTGTGTGTGTGGCATAGTGGAAACACCTTATTTTCCTTTTATGTACGACTCAAAACTCATGAAACGCTTGTGGACGATTATTACGATTATCGGCATTATTGCCATGCTTTTCTTCACCATTCTCCCGGCCTTTCAAGGTGGCTTCTAATGCGCTATACTACCCCCCTTACTTCTTTATTGCTTGTCGTATGGAGCGAGTGTGGCGTCTACTTCCCGAACCTGAGCCAGGGTTTTACGATCTCTTTCCCGAACTTCCTAAAACAGTCGCCAAATTGTTGTATCACCGCAATATTCGTACACAAGAAGCGATTGACGAGTTTTTGAATCCTGATTATTCGGAAGATGTGCACGACCCATTTTTGTTTCGCGACATGGAAAAAGCCGTGGCTCGTATTTTTACTGCCATAGAAAATAACGAACGCATCACTATTCACGGCGATTATGATGCCGATGGGGTATCGGCTTCAGTGATTTTGGCGAATGTATTTAACGCTCTCAAATTTACGAATTACACCGTCTTTCTTCCCCACCGTGAACATGACGGGTACGGGCTTGCCATGAAAACGATCGATCTGCTCCATAGCGAAGGAACAACACTCATTATCACCTGTGACTGTGGCATTAGTAACACCCCAGAAATTGCTCGCGCGCGCGACCATGGTATGGATGTGATTATTACCGATCACCATGCCATGCCAGCAGAACTTCCGAAAGCATTCGCCACCATTCACCCAAAGGTGCCGGACGAAACCTATCCTGATAAAAATTTAGCCGGCGGCGGTGTGGCGTTTAAACTCATGCAAGGCATACTCAAAACGCACGCAAAAACGCACGAACGCCTGCCAAACGGTGAACGGCACGAAGCCTTTGAAAAATGGCAGCTTGACATGGCAGCCATTGCAAGTGTGGCTGACATGGTTCCTCTCATTGGTGAATCACGCACTCTCACCAAATACGGCCTTATCGTCCTCAATAAAACCAAACGCATCGGCCTCCAAAAACTTCTTTTGGAAGCACGCCTGCTTGACGAAAGCGGAGCAATGAAACGGGAAATTACGGCCGACGTGATTGGATTTCAAATCGCACCCCGCATTAATGCGGCTGGCAGAATGGAACACGCGAATGTGGCCTATAATTTACTTATGGCAAGTATGCCAGAAGACGCGGCCGAACTTGCCCTCCAACTTGACCAAAATAATGCTGATCGACAAAAACGCACCGAAGAGTTAGTACGCGAAGGATCAAAGCAAATTGAAGCAAACCAAATGCAAGAGCCAGTCCTAGTCGTTATTGGCGATGACTGGTCGCCTGGCATTGTTGGCCTTATCGCAAGCCGTCTCAAAGATAAATACGAAAAACCGGTGTTTGCCTTGGCGCGTTTCAATGGAAACATCATGGGCTCGGGTCGCAGCATCAAAGCGTTTAACATGGTCAAAGCCATGCAAACCATGCCGGAATTATTTTCTAAATATGGCGGACACCCCATGGCCTGTGGCTTTACCCTCGCAACACCCGGCAACCTTGACGCATTCATAAAACGCATGCGCGAAGCACACAACACCCAAACCGAAACCGAAGACCTTACCCCCATTATTCCGGTTGACGCGGAAGTAACACTCGACGAGGTGAACTGGGAACTCTACGATATTTTGGATAAATTTAAACCATTTGGACAAATGAATGAAAAACCAAAATACATGGCCAAAAATTTGTACGTGCACGCGCTTGAACCGGTCGGTAAAGATGGAAAACATTTGCGCATTCTTGTGAAACAAGATGGCTCACATGTGGTACGAAAAACCATTGGCTGGCGCCTCTGCCATGAAGATAACGAAATTAACTGGGGAAAAGAATTAAAAATTGGTGACCGCGTCAACATGGTGTTTGAAATGGATGTGAACGAATGGAACGGCAACCGTGAAATCCAGCTCACCATTGTTGATTTAGAAAAAAAATAATCGTGTAGTCCGCATGATATGGACATCCCTTATTTCAAGCAAGAAACTAATTACACGTGTGGCGCAGCTGTAATGCGCATGGCCTTGGCTGGCCTAGGTATCGCATACAGTGAAAAAAAGACAGCAAAACTCCTTGGCACAAACCATGTGGCTGGCACGAAAAATCGTGCTTTCCCTATCCTGGCTGAAGCGCATCGCCTGACGTATGTAACTATTCGTGAACATACGAGTTTGTA
>CAZYEQ010000055.1:0-3569 GCA_964646505.1 uncultured Gammaproteobacteria bacterium | reverse complement strand
TTATCAGGGTCTGACAAATCCATCAATCGCCCGTACACCGTAGGAGACCCTGCTTCATTGATAAATACCGCCTCGTATATACGATTATCGCGTGGCGCGGCATTTCCTAATGAAACTTGCGTGAGTCCGGTAGTAGTAGCGGCTGGATTATAGGTACCTGTACGCAAAAAGAATGAATATCCTGATGTTGTGGGATAACTACTATCAAAGCCGTATCCGAAACCATTTTGTAAATACGATGGCTCATACCCAGGATCCCCGAAATTCGTCCCCATCATTAAAATAGTTCCACGGGCACCGTTATTGTTTGTTTCTCTTGAGACACGAGAACGAACAATAAACCCATTTTGCATCGAAAACACACGTCCGTCAGCCTCACCGAATATACCCGCCGTTTGACCGGCACCATCACCGCTCACAAGAAGCGTGTGCGCATAACGTTCTGCCACAACCGTACTCGTAGGAAGTACGGTTGGATGACTAATTGTAGGTGGTGTCGCACCCGTAGCAAAACCAAGCAGCCCACCAATGACATTAATACTTGAACCTGAACCGGGATACATTTTAAATGGTTGAAGACTAGAGTATGTCGATGAAGTTGATGATGTATACTGTGTGAGATCGTTGGCGAGGTTGGTCACATAGCTATCAGTGTAGGCGAGAACAGCCACACGAATAGTATGTGTTGCGGTATTGTTTGACGTATTCGAATCACTCCCATTTACACCATTATCGGCAATCGTAAATGATGACGTAACATTTCCTGTAAATGTACTTGTTGTGTACACGGCATAGGTAATGGTACCGGTAGCCCCAACAGAAAGTGACCCTAAACTTGTTACACAGCTTGTACCAGCAACCGATGCGTCGGCGCAACTCCATGTACCTGAACTTGAGGCGGAACTAAAAAATGTACTGCTTGGCACAGAGACAGAGATAGTCGTGCTTGGAGCTGTGGCCGTACCGGAATTTCCATACGAAACAGTGAAGAGCATGGTTGAGCTTGGTCTGACCCTTGGAAATGTTGAGGTCACTGACACGCTAAGATTAGGAGAAGCTACGGTGACTACTGTTGAAGTACTATTGTCGCCTGTTGTTGTGTCTGATTCTGCACCAGCCACACTTGCGGTTGTTGTGACATTTCCTAAACCAGCCGACAGAGCGATAAGGGCAAATGTGGTGGTGTTTGAGGAACTTGGCGCAACCGTACCCACAGAATACGCGCAACTTGTGCCCGCCACAGACGCATCAGCGCAGCTCCATGTTCCTGAACTTTCTGATGAACTGAATGTGGTACCTGAAGGCACGGTCGCCGTAAGAGTGACTGAGGTGCCAGTAGCGCTCCCTGTATTTCCAACGGTATACCCAATACGAATAGTTTGACCAATACCGACAGTAGAAGAAACAGCTAAACCACTAATCGTTAAATCCGGAAGTGAGGCCGGTGATGGCGACGGTGTTGGACTTGGTGAAGAACTTCGGCCCGTAGAAATAACACTACCAAAGCCCGACGCACCCCGCGGGGTGAATGGAGAGGGCGCAGACGCCGACGAACCCGACCGATCATAGGCATCGTACAATGCAGCCCATTCTGGAGCCTGACGTAAATCATCAAGACCAGTCGTAGCAACCCGTTCAGTTAGTGATCGCGCTGTGACAGTTGTGGCTCGTATCGGAAACAATTCAAAAACATCATTTGGAATAGACACAAACGTAGAGCGTACATTTGCTGGCACCTCACCAACCACCTGATTCCATTGTCCGGCTTGAAACGCATACACACCATCTCCATTTCGTGAAACGAGCATGCCTTCTAATGGAGTGCGTGGGGTCGCGGCAACGGTTGACACACGATAATTTTGCCAAAACACTTCAGAAACATCACGCACCCGTTTTGCCCACTCTGACCCAAAAATACTTACCGCTGTCTGTTCGGATCCAATAAGTTGCAGGACCCCCCCGCTTGTGACTGCGTATACTCGAGAACTGGAGGGTATCTTAATCAATGTGCCAGGCAAAAAATTAATTCCGTAGGGGGCAACGGTTGGAATAGGATATTTATCAAAACACGACGAATCAATGACATGAATTTCATACGTACCTGGCGCATGCCACGATTGGAATACCGCACTATTTGGATAATATAAGCGTTCCTTGTTTTTGTTAAGAATGTATACGGTTGACACTCCTGGAACCTTAAACAAATCACCTTCCCGCAGCACTTCACAATTCGTTTGCGCACCCACGGCATGGACGAAAGATAAAAACCCTCCTAAGATGGTAACCCCCACTGCAACCATAGCAAAGCTCACTCTATAACCTTTTCCTAACATAATTTTTTTTAAATTAAAGGGTCACTTAGAGGTAAGCATAAGTATACCACATACCCGCCGTAAAACCGAACCCATTTTATTGCGTCGGTACTCATCAATCGTTTGGGGTAAGGGGTCGGATGCAATCAAAGTTCCTGAGCAATGTACGTTCGAGGTGATCTCGGTAACCCCCGCAACTCTCTTAAAGCGACCTTCTGTGTCCTCAATGCCACCGACAATGACCTGACTCGTTGATTGCGTGTCCGCGAAATGCAGTGTATCATTACTGGAACATCCGGTAAGCGCGACGCCTGTAAATGCCACTAGCATGGCACAACACATCATAATGTGCGGCGCGTAAAACACGGGAATGGATACCGTTTTTATTGGTTTTATCGTATGGCTAGAAATGTTTTCTGGGCTGGAGCGGTGACCTGTGTTGTTGTCATGACCGCGATTGTTATTACTATCCTCAGGCAGGACCGAGCCATCAGCTTTCCTAAGCAAATCGACGACAGCGATGGAGTGTATTCGCGGATGCAGGCGGGGATGGATTGAGGGTGCTTGAAACGCCGACCAGTTCTCGACCACCAGAGCAAGATATCGTGTATGGGACGGTTACCAAATCGTTGCTAGTGCGCCGATTCTCCGCTGTGTAGCTAAGTGTGAGCCGGTTGGTGGGTGATGTTAGGAATGAAACTGAGGTAAAGTAGAAAAATTTTTATATTGCAAAAACTGTTTCATGGCCGCAGATGTTAGAGTGTTACAAAAATTTATATTATCTAACACATCCAGATTAGCCCACAAATACCCGATATGTTCATCACTTAGGGTAATAGGTTCCTCATCTTTTAGGACAGACTCGCAAATATACCCTATATTTATTATCCTAGCATCTTTTTTGGAACCATCTTTAAAGATAAAGCCATCTAAACTAAAATCCCAAACAGCACAGATATTCCCTACTTTTATTTGCAGACCTGATTCTTCTTTTACTTCTCTTATAAGTCCAGAATTGAAATCCTCATCTAGCTCAAGAAGACCGCCTGGCAATACATATTTACCATGATCACAGCACTTCAACAGAAGAACCTTTCCGTCTTTTACGATAAATGCTTTTTGACTGATGAGAAATGATTTATTTGCAGGAAGGCTATAATACTCCATATACAGTTTATACACGCTCTACTTTATCTTTATTCTAATAAGCAAAGTATAAGCGCAATTTTAGTTTAGTTCAAACCTCGGGTTATGGGT
>CAZYEQ010000054.1:0-3852 GCA_964646505.1 uncultured Gammaproteobacteria bacterium | reverse complement strand
CGGGCAACTCCTCATTCTTAACACCAGAAATTAAACTAAACTGCGCCGCATGACCATACTTTCCTTTGCGTGGAAACATATCGAGGTACATGTACCCAACACTCTCCCCTTTTTTATTTTTTACCGTAAATGCCTCGACAGATTCGTGCCAAGTAGACACATGGCGTTTTTCAAAACGTAACTCAAATAATTCTTCGACTAAATCGAATAAACCCTTTTGGACTTGCGCATATGGAAAATACCTGCGAATAGCCGCGGTATCAAACGCAAACATTTCTTTGCGGTACAGATTTCTAAAAAAGCCAATGTCCCATGACGCTAATTCTCCTACAAATCCGTGTTTTTCCGCGAATACTTTTAGTGTTCGCATTTCTTCTTCGGCTCTCTCTTTTGCCTCCCCATGTACCGTTTGCAAAAAATCCGAAACAACAGTTGCGTTTTTTGTCATTTTATCGTTTGTACTATATTCTGCCCAATGATGATACCCGAGAAGTACTGCCATTTCCCTCCTCTTTTCAAGAAGGTGTTGGAGGGTTACCTTGTTTTTTTCGCTACCTCTTGTCAAAAATAATAACTCCAACTCCTCTCTTCGGGTACGATTTTCGCCATATGTCATGAAGGGAAAATAGTCTGGGTAATCGGTCGTTATTTCCACATACCCCGCATCATTTGGTGCGTGAGAAGCAATATAGTCTTCGGGTAAGCCTTTCAAATCATCCGCACATAGAGAGATACTTTTTGTATCAGCGACTATGTTTCGTTCATACTGCTGACAAAGCATGGTAATATCAGTTTGAAGTTCGAGGATGCGTTTTCGTACATCAAAAGAAAGATGTGCCCCAACTGACCTCATGTCGATAAGAAGTTTTTCGATGAATCTTTGAACGCTTATCGAACACGATGACAGATCAACCTGCTGCATGCGCGTATACAGCTCTGGTGACATGTATATTTCAGACGCAAGCTTCTTTCCTTGTTGTTCAAGTTCCGCCATACCAAGACGACATGATTCTTCCGGATGCACATTACTAAAGAGCTCGGCCGGCATGAGAGCATGATCAAGATGACGAAGCATCATGTGCGTCTGCGTAACAGCTGACTCATCGGACATAGTACCTTTTTCAAAATCCGACGTAAGCGTTGCAAATAATTGCCTACAGGCGAATAACGATGTGTTGCATTGTTGAATGAGCTCTTCAGCCGAAAAAGATACAAACGGGTCTCGCATACGTCAGCATTTATGCCGCTGCTTCTTTGGTAGCAATAACTTCCCAGCCCGATTCTGAGTGAATGCGACACAATGAGACGAATGCGAGTGTGTCAGTAAATGGCGCGTGCGCGATGGCAGCCTCGTTTATTTTTTTCGCTTCTTCAGCATCAGTGCCGTACACAATTGTTGTATGTGGATGAAATTTTCTGTCCTGTGAGCGATCACTGTAAATCCATTCTTTCTCAAACATATCCATAAGTGACGCATACATCTCATGAAGCACCTGCTCACTACTCCAGTCAATAAATGGCACATCTCCGGTGCGAGTCCAGCGAGCGATATCAAGCGTTGATGATGAGATTTTCTGTGCTGGAAACGACCATGACGCAAAACATTCCAAAAGTCGAGCTTCTTGATCGTTTTTTGCGACAAACGGTGGAAGGAGGGTGATATGCGGTGCCTCATGCAAATTAACACGTCCCTCATTAGGAACAAGTGTTGCGGCACTTCTTTGAAGCATGGTGCGGAGTTCTGTTATGGTATCGCAAAGTGATTTTCCCACGTGAACCAAAATAGTATAACGAATTTCTGCCATATGAATATTTATTGAGTATGTTCTATTTACTCCGTCTTTTTTTCTTCACGGCGCATGCACCAGATAGTAATAAGAATAAGAAGAAAGGCGGTGAACGCCATCATTGGTATGGAAACATATCCATAGGTCATTGCGTGGATTGTTGTACATGAAGGGCCAGTGCCAGCAGCAGAACACGGGAGAAGAATACTTGGAACCGGTGAAAATCGGCTTATGACTTGAATGGCATAATGATACGCGGCAATACATGCACCAATGCCTGCTGCCGGCAGTACATATACCCATTCTTTTATGGTCTTTCTTTTAAGAAAAAGAAGAGTTGTCGCAACAAGAGGATACATGGCAATACGTTGATACCAACAAAGGATGCATGGGGTAAAGTGCGCAATTTCAGAATAAAAAAGGCTTCCCACCGTGGCAAGACCACTTACCAAAAGTATGTACCAACCCCCTTTTTGACCAACATTACTGAAGAGTTTTCCGTACCACAGAGAAAAACGATGATTTGGCGCCACACGTAAAACGACCATCCCGATCAATGCTCCGGCGATCAAAATATCGCCAATAACAGTAAGTGTAGCCAAAAAACGTGTTACTCCTGAAACGATTCCAAAAAGATTCATACAAAAAAGGATAAACGCAATACACAGTCTAACAAAAAGAGTATACCCCATCCCCTTCTATTTGGAAAGATCCTAGTTTATAAGCAAAAAACCAGTACATCCACCAAGAAGATAGCTACGGCACTTGTTTACGCATTTGTCTTAAAAAATACAAAGAGCTATTTACTACTACCGTTGATGGCATTCTATAAAAGACCCAGTGCGAGTCTTTTATCTTTAAAGAAGAATGCTTTCAGGCATTTCATGCGCAGGCGTGTCTTTAGGAAGAATATACACATCGGCACGATACTCGTCTTCACCAACAAGCTCTGCTTCACCTCGGATAATGCGCTCGTACGGAGTGCAGTGCATACACTGACCAGGATTAGGGCACTTGTAGCGCTCAAGCTTCCGCGCCAGCACCACCTGTTCGGCCAGACGCATCACTTTCTGACGAGCATCTTCAAGCGACGGAAGTTGTTTTTCAGCAAGAACATCAGAGAGCTCTAGATACCAATAGCTTGCCTTAGAGACTGTTCTTTTTTGACAATGGTGTACGAGCAAATGATAAATAGGAAGTTGGAGTGATGATCCATCTTCCTCTTTTTTACTTGTTTTAAAATCTATAATATGAACACTGTCCGTTTCAGGCACATACTCAAGCCAGTCAATTTTGCCACAGAGTATAATATTTTGTTCATCTGAAAGCCAGAAGAATGGTAAATCTTGCTGAATCTTAACCGCGGTTTTTCCAAGTGGTCCGGGATGGCGCATGACACGTTTGAGCATTTCCCTTCCCCGTTCTTTATACTCTTCTTCTACACGCGGGTCGGTGAATCCGCCTTTGCGACCCTGTACCTTTTCCCAGGCACGCTCAAACGCCACAGGAAGAGGCTCTAAAAACCGTTCTGCCACAGGCTTCACTGAAAGTCCCTCAAGCACCTCATGCACAGTTTGACCAAGAGCAAGAGGCGGGCTCATGAGTTTTATCTTGTGTTTTGTTTTTGGATCTTTATATACGTTTTTTAAAAAATACGCTTTCGGACAATTTAAAAAATCTGAAAGTGATGTGTGCGATACCCAGACGGCAGTGTATTTATCTTGTGGCATAGTAACGATATTGTACCTCACTCTTAAAGAAAGCAGAAGAGTGAAAAACAAAACAACCCCACAGGGTTGTTTGCCTATACCTTTGCGGGTATTACATGCCAGCTGGAGTAGCTTCGTCACCTGCTGGAGGCATTGAAGGAGCTTGCTCTTCTGGAGCTTGTGGATCTTGTGGAGCGTCGTTGAACATTGTCATAGTGTTCTACGTTAAAAACAGAAGCCAACTAGCGATGGTAGTATAACTAACTACACAACACACCGCATGATGGGTCTACCTCATTTATTCATATTTTCTGAAATGATATCCTAAAAAAATTCTTTTTAAAACCATAAAAAAA
>CAZYEQ010000053.1:0-4040 GCA_964646505.1 uncultured Gammaproteobacteria bacterium | reverse complement strand
ACGTGGTGTATATTAATCCGTCGGACACAGAATATCCGATCGGTTTTAATATTCTTGAGGTAAAAAATGAAGAACAAAAACATCTTATTTCCGCGGGGCTCATGGGTATTTTCAAAAAAATCTGGCCAGACGTGTGGAGCTCGCGTATGGAATATATTTTAAATAACACCCTGCTCGCGCTTCTTGATACACCTGGGACGACGCTTCTTGGCATCAACCGCATGCTTTCCGATAAAGCCTACCGCCGTAAAATTGTTCGACAAATTCATGATCCGGTGGTTAAAGCGTTTTGGGAAGTAGAGTTTGCTAATTACGAAGATCGATACGCGAAAGAAGCCGTAGCACCTATCCAAAATAAAATTGGTCAATTTTTGTCAGCCTCGGTTATTCGTAACATGGTGGCGCAAGTGAAATCAACCATCAATATCCGCGAGCTCATGGACGATCAAAAAATTGTTATCATGAACTTATCAAAAGGGCGCATTGGTGAAGATAATAGTCGGCTACTTGGCGCCATGCTTATTACCAAAATCCAGCTCGCTGCCATGGAGCGTGTGGATACGCCAGAAAACGAGCGTAAAGATTTTTTTCTGTTTGTCGATGAGTTTCAAAACTTTGCCACCCCGAGTTTCGCGAATATCTTGTCAGAGGCGCGCAAATACCGCTTAAGCCTCATTATGGCGCATCAATATGTGATGCAGCTCGATGAAATAGTGGCAAACGCGGTGTTTGGAAACGTAGGTACGATTGTCACGTTTCGTGTGGGTGGCGCGGATGCTGAAGTGCTTGTGAAAGAGTTTACTCCCACGTTTACCGAAGAAGACATTGTAAATCTACCAAAGTTTCATGTGCTCATGAAACTCATGATCGACGGCGTAGCCTCACAACCATTTAGCGCGGCCACGCTGGGGCCGGTTGGTGCGCCAACAGACAGCCTCGAGAAAGTGATACGTGTGTCGCGCGAACGGTATGGCCGGCTCAAGGCAGAAATTGAAGAAAAAATAGCTCGTTGGAGTGGTATGTTGCCCGAAGATGAATCAGATGTTGATGATGGTCCTGCACCGAAATCGGTGCCGGGTTCACGTCAGAATCAAGGAAAGCCCGCAAGGCCACAAATGTCTCAGGGAAATAATCAACGCAGATCTGAGTCGCAAAAAATGAATACCGTCGCTCGTCCAGAACCGATACAAAAAAATAACCCTCTGCCAGAGCGCGCGGGTATGGTTCCTCAGGTTGCGCGTCAATTGCCACCACCACGCCCGAATCCTTCGTTGTCACAACCAAAAACGCTCGTAGAAACAGCGCTGGTGCCCGAACCAATGAAAACATCATACGTACCATCAACGACCCCGCCGATGGCTCATCTTACCTCTAGCGGTGCTAGCGAAACTGCGCCACAACCACAAACAATGCCGAGTGTAGGACATAGTGAAATGCTGACGAAAAGTAAAAAGAAAAGAAACCGCCGCAAACGAAAAAAAGGTATGCAAGATCCTATATCGGGCATGCCGCTTCCTTCTGCGACGAAACCATTCACACCGGTCACTAAACCCGTCATTATTCCTCGTGATACTGAAGATGTTAATTTTTTTGATAGCGATCCGGTAGAAAAAAAAGCTGCTGATGCCTCTCACGCATACGACGACATTCCTCGCATTGAACAATAGGCCCATTCGTTGGTATGAAATCACAACTTCTTACAGAATTTCGTAATTTCGCCATTAAAGGCAATGTCATTGACTTAGCGGTTGGTGTGGTTGTTGGCAGCGCGTTTGGAAAAATTGTGAGTTCATTGGTGGCCGACATTATCACCCCAATTATTTCCGTTATGGTTGGCGGGGTTGATTTTCGCTCACTCGAGTTTATCCTGCGCCCAGCCACCGAAAGCGTGCCCGAGGTGGTGCTTCGCTACGGACTTTTCCTGCAATCCATTTTTGATTTTATCGTGATCGCCGTGTCTATTTTCATGTTTGTAAAAATTATAAATCGTTTGCGCGCATTGGCTGAAAAACAAGAAGAGGTGAAAGCGGTTCAACATCCACCCGAAGATATTTTGCTACTTCGAGAAATTCGCGACATGTTAAAAAATAAATAATTTGCCATATGTTAGCAGTAGGCGATACAGTGCCGCAGGACATTATTTTAGAAGGTGGAGATGGGAAGCTTGTTACCCTTAAAAACTATGCAGGAAAATACGTCGTGCTTTTTTTCTATCCCAAAGACATGACGCCCGGCTGTACCACCGAAGCATGTAATTTTCGCGATGCTACCGCTGAGTTGCAACGCATGGGAGCACACGTGATTGGGGTGAGTAAAGACACCGCCACTTCGCATGGAAAGTTTGCCAAAAAATACGAACTGAATTACCCGCTTTTAGCCGACACCAACCATGTGCTTATGGAAGCATTTGGCGTGTGGGGCGAACGAAAGTTTATGGGTCGCACCTATATGGGCACCTCGCGTTCAACATTCCTTATCGACCCGAAAGGTGTTATTGTGTATGTGTGGGAAAAAGTGAACCCTAAGGGGCACGCGGAAGAAGTGCTTGATGTATTAAAACATATAAAAAAATAATGTATGGAAGAACAGCGCGTAGATTCAACAGGGGAATTAATTGGCAAAGGATTTATTATTGGAGCTGTTGATGTGGTAGCCGGTGTGTCGGGTGGTACCATGGCTATTATTGTTGGCCTGTATGAGCGCATTTTAGATGGATTATCAAAAATTGACTTTACAGCCTTCAAATTATTTATTCGAGGGAAGTGGCGAGAGTTGTTTACCTACATTCCCGTGGCGTTTTTACTACGCGTTACTATTGGAGTTGGACTCGCGATTGTGGTTTGTTCGCGTGTCATTAGTTTTTTTCGCGCTACATTTCCTTTGTATACGCAAGCGGCGCTTTTTGGGCTCATGCTTGCGTCGGCGTATTTGGTGCACACACACATCAAGCAAAAAACCATTCGCACTGTTGCGCTTATGTGTATTGGGTTTGGGGTAGGATGGATGTTTGTGGGGCTTTTGCCAGCTGTACTTCCACAAAACTCACCGGTCTTATTTTTGTGTGGGCTTGTAGCGGTCATGGCCGCGCTTTTGCCCGGGCTTTCTGGCGCGTTTACGCTTCAAATTTTGGGCCAGTACTACCCGGTGCTTGAGGCAATTAACAGGCATGATATTGCTTTTTTGGCACCGTTTGTGGCCGGCATGATTGTAGGCGGTCTTTTGTTTGTGCGTGTGGTAGCTTGGCTTTTGAAACACTATCACGATGCAACGATCGCGCTTCTTTTAGGGCTTATGCTTGGGTCTATTCGAAAAATTTGGCCGTGGCAGAGTGGTGCCCCAGCTATGACGGGTGAAACGGTGATTGCTTTAATTTGTATTGCGTTTGGTGTGTCTATTGTGCTTGGAATCCACAGGTACGTTGAAAGTAAAAATAAATAGTTACTTTTTTAGCTTAAATAAGCTAAAATTAAACTTATACACACATGAACCCCTTGACACACAAGGGGTTTGGTGTTATATTGTGTCTCACGACAACGTGACCTTAGTGAATCCGGGATGCCCTCGGAAACACAAGGGTCCACAACAGTAAAAAGGAGGTGCGCCAATGCGGTGCACGAACGGTCCCAACCCGGGCAAGTCCCAGGGTCAGTACATGTTCAGCAAGAAGGCCGACAACCGCGACGACAACGGCACGATGTCGCACCAGCCCTACGCCGGCTGATCGGCGCGCGCGACGGCGAGAGCTCAGCCGCCACCCTTGCCCCAGGCAACACGGTGTCGGCTGACCAGTGCGAGTGGCCAAAACGCGGCGTCACTGCAACGGCGCGTAGTGGTCTCGGGTCCGGGGGGAAGGGAAGCACGTCTTCACCTTCCCCCCGGCACCTTTTTTATTTTAGGACGTTTTTCAGAAACACCCTCAGTTGTGCTATACTTCCCGCCGTATGATAACGGTTTTTTTTATTTTTACCCTCTCGTTTCTCGGTCTCTCGGTAGGCAGTTTTTTGAACGCGTGGGCTTGGCGCACCCGTGAACGGCTTCCC
>CAZYEQ010000052.1:0-4066 GCA_964646505.1 uncultured Gammaproteobacteria bacterium | reverse complement strand
CAGGCTGGTTCAAACGCCGAAGCACTTAAAAAAGCGATGGAGTATTTGGCGTTTCGCGCGTCTACTCAACCACAAGGATTTTCAAGTGGCTGTATTTTTAAAAATGTTCCATTTAGTTTTTTTCAACACGCAAAAAAAGACGCGCCAACTTTATTGCCAGAGTTTGAAAAAAAGGGGATCGTATCGGCTGGCTGGCTCATACAAGAATCACACGCGAAAGGATTGTCGGTTGGCAAAGCGACGGTGAGTGATAAGCATGGTAATTTTATTTTAAATACCGGTGGCGCTACCGCGAGCGATGTGCTTCTCCTTATTGATAAGGTAAAGCAGAACGTGTACGATACCTTTGGTATTTCTTTAGAAGAAGAAGTGTGTATTCTTTAATGATTAGGTCGTATGAATATCAACATGCAGGGGACAGGTATTGAATTAACCGATGCGGTGAAAGTGTATATCGAAGAAAAAATTTCTACGGTTGAGAAATATTTTGATCATATTACGCATATTGATGTTGATGTGGGTCGACGGAGTGGACACCACCACAAAGGTGATGTGTTTTACGCAGAAGTAAACATGCAGGTGCCACACCATGATTTGATTCGGGTAGAAAAAGACGCGGGTGATGTGTATAGCGCGATCGATATGGTACGCGATCAATTAAAGATAGAACTTGAAAAGATAAAAGAAAAAATGCGCGCGAAAGATAAAGAAGAGATTCGTGGTACCAAAGAATATCAGCCCGAATAGGGGCAAATGAAAAACCCCCAACCTATACGCATCCTCCGGTGCGTTGTGGTTGGGGGTTGAGGCGGACACTAGTCAGGTCTTCCGTCCCCATCGGTACCGTCGGTGATGATCTGATCAGTGATCGACCCACCTTCTTCTCGTGGGGCAATTACGACCTCGCCGCCAGATGCCTCGAGCTGGGCTGCCGCTTGGGCAAACTCAGCTGCATCGCCGATTGGTCTGGACTGACCTGCATGTGAGTAATACGTTACGCCGCCTGCACTGACTCCGCGACCCGCGCTCCCTTCAGCCGCCGAAGTGTCAACGGCGGCACCGGCTTTGGGCATGAGCCCCTGGTTGCGGAGCTCCTCCGCCGTCGGGTTCGGCGCGAACACGCGTTCCGGCCACTTGCTTGCGTAGTTATACCACACAAGCACAGCAACACCAACGAGGGTGAGGAGTATTACTGCCCCGCCCGGGCCGAGCAAGAACTCTTTCATGGTCCACCTTCCTTTTCTTGGTTTTTAGATTACTTTAAGGCTAAAATAAGCCAAATTCACAATACGATTTTGGCTACATAGTATAGCATAAATTTTGGGTTTTGTCAATAGCTTTTCTGGGTAGTCTTTGTGTTAAAACTGGGTGAGCAACGGTAGTGCTATGGCATTGCCAAACGGAAGGGGAAGTGCTACACTCCGAGAGTTACGCCATATTCTACTATATGTCTTTTTTGACCAAGTTGTTCGGCGACCCAAATGCCAAAGCTATCGCCCTCCTCAAACCAAATGTCCAAAAAATTAACGAACTTGAAGCCGGTTTATCTTCTCTTTCTGAAGAAGCCCTAAAGGCCAAAACGGCCGAGTTTAAAGCACGTCTTCAAAACGGTGAAACACTCGATTCTTTATTGCCAGAAGCGTTTGCTACGGTGCGCGAAGCCGCGAAACGCGTGGCCAACATGCGTCATTATGATGTGCAACTTATTGGTGGTATGGTGCTTCACAAGGGAAGCATTGCGGAAATGCGAACGGGTGAAGGAAAAACACTCACTGCGACATTGCCAACCTATTTGAACGCCCTCGCGGGAAACGGTGTACATGTGGTGACGGTTAACGATTACCTTGCTCGCCGCGACGCCGTGTGGATGGGGCAGATTTACGCGTATCTTGGTATGAGCGTTGGGGTGATTCAAAATCAACGAGTGACCTATGTGTACGACCCAGGCTTTGCGGCCGCAACACCTGCGGAGAAAGCCGAAACCGCTGAAGGTGGTGAAAAAGATAAAGAACGTGATGACATGGGAAGCTTTAAGGTTGAATACGAATTTTTGCGTCCCGCCACCCGTCAAGAGGCATACCGATGTGACATCACGTACGGCACAAATAACGAATACGGCTTCGATTATTTGCGCGATAACATGGTCCAGCGTGTATCCGACATGGTGATGCGCCCTGGTCATGAAATGCACTATGCCATTGTCGACGAGGTTGATTCTATTTTAATTGACGAAGCTCGCACTCCGCTTATTATTTCTTCTCCTTCAGGTGAAGCAACCGACCAATATTACCGCTATGCCGAGCTGGTGCGTCATTTGCGCAAAGAAACCGATTATAATGTAGATGAAAAATTACGCGCGGTTTCTTTGACTGAAGAGGGAATTAAAAAATTTGAGGGCTATTTAGGGGTTGATAATATTTACGCCGAAGGCGGTATTCGCATGGTGCATCATATTGAGCAGGCGCTCAAAGCCGAGGTACTCTTTAAGCGTGACAAAGAGTATGTGGTCCAACAGGGTGAGGTAGTCATTATCGACGAGTTTACTGGGCGTAAAATGCCAGGCCGTCGCTATAGTGAAGGGTTGCACCAGGCGATCGAAGCTAAAGAAGGTGTGGCCATTCAAAAAGAAAGTCAAACACTCGCGACCATCACCTTTCAGAACCTGTTTCGCATGTACAAAAAGTTGTCGGGTATGACGGGTACAGCCGCAACCGAAGCAGAAGAATTGGGCAAAATCTACAATATCGAAGTCGTGGCCATTCCAACCAATAAGCCCGATCGCCGCACCGACCACCCAGACCGCATTTATAAAACCGAAAAAGAAAAGTATAAAGCCGTGGCGGAAAAGGTAAAAGAATGTCGCGCCAAAGGTCAGCCAATTTTGATCGGGACGGCGTCGGTTGAACGCAACGAGTTTTTATCGGCGTATTTGAGCGCGCAAGGCATACAACACGAGGTGCTCAACGCGAAAAACCATGAACGTGAAGGTGAAATTATCGCGCAAGCAGGGCGACCCGGCGCGGTGACTCTGGCTACAAACATGGCAGGGCGCGGGGTCGACATTAAACTCGGCGGTATGCCGGTAAGTAAAGAAGAGGAGGCAAAAGTGCTCGCGGCCGGCGGGCTGTTTGTGCTTGGTACAGAGCGTCATGAGTCGCGTCGTATCGACAATCAGTTGCGTGGACGTTCCGCGCGTCAAGGCGACCCAGGTGAAACACAGTTTTTCATTTCAACTGACGACGATTTGATGCGTATTTTCGCGGGGGAGAGAATGAAGTCGGTCATGACACGACTCAATGTTCCCGATGATATGCCAATTGAGCAGCCCATGCTTACTCGTATATTGTCGGGCGCGCAAAAAAAAGTAGAGTCGCATTATTTTGACATGCGTAAACACCTTCTTGAATACGATGATGTACTCAATCGTCACCGTGACGTGATTTACAAAAAGCGTCGACAGATTTTGGAAATGATTAACGATGGTGCTGACACGTCGGATACACGTCCAAGTAAAGGCATGGTACTCGATTATATTCAAAAAGAACTTGAAATGGTGGTTGGGTTTCACACAAATACTGAAAATGGAGAATGGAATGTGAATGAAATCTATGAAACCGCGCGTACCATTTTTCCTATAACTGACGCGCAAAAAGAAACCTTGCTGGCGATGCGAGAAAAAAGCGACGGAAAGTTGGCCGACGTTGAGATGCGTGAAAAAATGGTGGAGTATTTATTTGGGTTAGCGGTTAACGCGTATGCCGAGCTTCAAAAAACACTTACCGACGTATCGGGGTCTGAAGACGCGGCGCGAGTAACGCTCCGTGATATTGAAACCAATGTGCTCGTACGCGCGATTGATACGCTTTGGGTTGACCACTTGGTTTCGATTGACCACCTGCGTGCTGGTATCGGACTGCGTGGCTATGGTCAGCGCGACCCGCTTGTGGAATATAAAAAGGAAACGTTCCGCATGTTTAACGAGCTCTTAACGAACATTCAAAAAGAAGTGGTGTATACGTTTTTTAAAGTGAATATTGGTATTCAGACAGCACCAACGGTGATGGCG
>CAZYEQ010000051.1:0-4378 GCA_964646505.1 uncultured Gammaproteobacteria bacterium | reverse complement strand
AAACCATGCGCAAGGCTCTCACGCTCGGGTATCCACACATTGACCTTCGGCATTTTCCCGTGAGCCAACAGGCGCTTCGACAAATTGAGCAAAGCGAATCCGCGGCCGCGAAAGTGGTATGTTTTTATTTCACCCAAGACGAGTTTCGCCTTGGGGCGGTTGATCCAACAAATCCAAAGGTAGAGGAGTTATTGTTTGCCATTGAAGAACGTAATCAGGCAAAAGGGGTGGTATATATGATTTCTGAGCGCAGTTTTGCGTTTGTGTACAAGTTATACGACACGTTGCCGGTTGTAAAACCAGTCACAAAAGACGTGACCATTCAAGGTGATGATTTGATGAAAGTACAGGCAGATATCACGGATTTCCGTTCTCTTCAGGGTATGTTGTCAAGGGCAACGACGACCGATACCGTGACCTATTTGCTCGCGGCCGCGATGAAACTGAACGCGTCAGATATGCATGTGGAGGCCGAGGCCGAACGAGTGATGGTGAGGTTTCGTCTTGATGGGATTTTGCATGACGCGGCAACACTTCCCAAAGATACGTTTCGTCAACTCGTATCACGGGTAAAGCTCATTTCTGGATTGAAGATTAACATTACTGATAAACCCCAAGACGGACGTTTTACTGTGAAAATGCCAAATGGGGAAGTGGACATGCGTGTTTCAACCATGCCAACCGTGTATGGTGAAAGTATTGTAATGCGTATTTTGAAACAATCCCGTTCAGGGTTAACGCTTGATGAGATCGGTTTGTATGGTGATGCGTACACGCGCTTGAAACGTGAAATTGATCGGCCAAATGGCATGATTATCACTACCGGTCCAACTGGAAGTGGTAAAACCACTACGCTGTACGCTGTAATGCAGCTTTTGAACGAACCTGGGGTGAAAATTATTACGCTTGAAGATCCGGTGGAATATCGCATGGCTGGGGTGAACCAGAGCCAAATTGATCGGAGCCGCGATTATACATTTGCCAAAGGGCTCCGTTCTATTTTGCGTCAAGACCCTGACATCGCGATGGTCGGAGAAATTCGCGATCTTGAAACCGCGGATATCGCTATTCAGGCCGCGCTCACCGGACACCTCATGCTTTCGACCATTCATACGAACAGTGCCGCAGGTGCTATCCCACGTTTCCTTTCTATGGGCGTAAAACCTTTTTTGCTCGCGCCATCGCTTAACTGCGTTATCGGGCAGCGCTTGGTGCGCCGTTTGTGTCCCACGTGTAAAGTGCCTGCCGTATTTTCACCAGAACTTGAAGAACGATACCAAGAATCACTCGCGACCATGCCAACAAAAGAAAAACAACTTTTCACATCCAAACCACAATTTTACATGGCCAAAGGGTGTGAGGAGTGCAATGGCATTGGGTACAAGGGTCGTGTCGGTATTTACGAAATTTTAACCATGAATCAAGAGATTGAAGGATATATCTTGTCAGGTCAGGTGTCAGAGTATGACATCGAAGCTCAGGCGGTTAAAAACGGTATGATTACGATGGTGCATGACGGGTTACTTAAGGCTCGCGAAGGCGTAACATCGGTTGATGAAGTGTTTCGTGTTATTGAATAATTTTTTTGTGCTATGGTCCGTCGCTCACCTCCGCGCCAGGTTACCACTCATCCTGTGTCATCATATCGAAGCATCGCCATTTCCTTTTTAGCGCTTGCTGCGGTATTGGTTGGACTGGTTCTTTTTATGTCGACAAAAAAGGCAGTGATAACAATTGAAACACGGCCTGAGCCAAAAACATTTGACGGCAGGATTGTGTTTTCAGGTATAGATGATGAACAGGGAGTTGTTTCGTTTATCACTTCAACCGTTGTGGTAGTGACGAGCACCTTCACCCCAACCGGCGCCATGGATATTCCGGGCAAGAGTGGCGGATCAGTAACACTTACAAACACGAGCGCTCAAACTCAACGGCTGGTTGTTCAAACCCGCCTTCAAACTGGTGATGGACGTATCTATCGGTTGACCGCTCCAACGACAGTACCAGCGCACGGGTCAGTCACAGCGATGGTGTTGGCAGACGAAGAAGGTAGTTCGTACGATATTGCCCCAACGAGATTTACCATTCCGGGTCTTTCAGGGGCACGGCAAAAAGTAGTATACGCGGAAAATACAGAGCCGTTTACGGGTGGTGTATCAACAGTGGGTGCTTTTGGTGAAGAAGACCTCACACGCGTTTATGTTGCTGCACAAAAAAAAGCAGAAGATCAAATTACCAGCATACTTCCCGCTACACCAGCATCATCATCTCGAACGTTTTTTGCGACAAAAGTAAAAGAAGAGTTAAGCGCGAGTGTCGGAAGTGTTACTGGTTCGGTAAGTGCCACTCACACTATTCGCGTTGTGCTTGTGCAGTATGAAAAAAATGATCTTGCATATGCTCTTGAAGAAATGGTGAATAAGCAGCGTACCGTAAAGCATACCGCGTTTAGTATGGATAGTAATGATACGGTTATTCGCATTATCGAATGCGTATCAAAAGACGCGCGTTGCACGGCCGAGGCCCATGTGAGTGGTACAGAATCATTGCGGGCTGACACCGATGCTCTTGCGTTAGTACAGTTTGCCGGTAAATCAAAAGACGAAGTGCGTCGATATGTCCAGACTCTTCCATATGTAGCCTGGGTTGAAGTATCCATTTCACCATCGTGGCAGCGCACCGTCCCGGATTTCACTGATAATATTCGTGTGGTCGTGAAAAAAACGAAAGAAAGTGGGTTGCTTGACACAAAATAGATAGGAGGGTACGCTATAAGAACCAAAAGACATGGGAAGATACGAACCCCGTTTGAGGAAGAGGTGATCCTAGACTGCGAGTCACCTTACGGAAAGGCTATCTTCTTACCACTTTTTGAGTAACGGACAATATACAAAAGAAAATTATCGGGTGGAACCGTCATGTTTTATATATGACCCCGGTACGCGGCTGTAACGGCCGTGTGCCGGGTTTTATTTTTTACTACATATGGCAGAAGAAAAAAACATGGAGGCAATACGACATAGCGCGGCACACATGCTCGCGGCCGCAGTCTTAAAATTATATCCGGGTACGAAATTAGGGATTGGTCCAACCATTGAACACGGATTTTATTATGATTTTTTGTTTCCAGAAGGGGTGGTGGTCGGCGACAAAGAACTGCAAAAAATTGAAAACGTGATGAAAAATATCGCGGGTGAGGGCCACGCGTTTGTGGGAAAACCAGTGTCGGTTGATGAGGCCCGAGAGTTTGAGCGTGAACAACCATTTAAGTTAGAACTCATTGAGGAGTTTGCCAAAGATGGTAAAGACTTGACGCTCTACGAATCCGGTCCATTTACCGACCTTTGTCGTGGGGGACATGCGGAAAATACCAAGGAAATTCCTCAAGGTGGACTAAAGCTCGATCGCGTGGCCGGAGCGTATTGGCGAGGCGATGAAAAGAACCAAATGCTCACTCGTATTTACGGTTATTTATTTTCTTCAAAAGCTGAACTGGATGCGCATTTGACCATGCTTGAAGAAGCGAAAAAACGCGATCATCGTAAGATTGGACGTGAATTAAAGCTGTTTACCGTTTCAGAGTTAATTGGACCTGGTCTTCCCCTTATGCAGCCACGTGGCATGATTGTGCGTAAGGCTGTTGAGGATTATTTATGGGAGCTACATAGTGATTTAGGCTATAGCCGTGTATGGACTCCTCATATTGCAAAGGTTGCTCTGTATGAGACATCAGGACACGCGGCAAAGTTTGGTGATGAACTATTTCGTGTGCAGGGCAAAGAAGAAAGTTTTATTATGAAACCCATGAATTGTCCGCATCACATGCAAATTTTCGCGGCCAATCAATTTTCATATCGCGATATGCCTGTACGGTATTTTGAACCAGCCACGGTGTATCGTGATGAAAAATCGGGACAATTGGGCGGACTTACTCGCGTGCGTTCTATTACCCAAGACGACGGACATTTATTTTGTCGGAGCATTCAAATTGCCGAGGAGGTAAAAACTATCATCTCCGTTATCAAAAAATTCTATACAACCATGGGTATGATGGAAGGGTACTGGGTGCGCTTGTCGCTCCGTGGCGATGATACAAGTAAATACCTTGGTTCAGACGAAGTGTGGGCTATGGCCGAAAAGGCACTTACGGACGTGTGTGAGAGTGAACAGCTTCCATATAAGCCAGCCAAAGACGAAGCGGCGTTTTATGGGCCTAAGCTCGATTTTATGTTCAAAGACGCTATTGGCCGTGAATGGCAGTTGGCGACAATTCAGTGTGACTTTAACTTGCCAGAACGGTTTGATTTATCATTTGTGAATGAAAAAGGTGAGAAAGAGCGCCCTGTGGTTATTCATCGTGCCATTTCAGGTTCTTTGG
>CAZYEQ010000050.1:0-4400 GCA_964646505.1 uncultured Gammaproteobacteria bacterium | reverse complement strand
TATAGAACGCAAGTGGGTTGGAACTACTATCGCCCGGCTCAGCGGATTGTGAAGTGATGCCAATAGCATATGGAATGCGAGCAGCGCTGTCCGGAACACCCAGGTACTTGGTATCCACGTAACGATTAATTTTTTGATCAAGATACCTAAACTCAAACATATCTTCTGAAGCTTGCCTAGTAACCAACCCCCACGTTCTTGGTGGATGAAGTAGGGTTCCAATAGCGGCCGTTCCGTCAGATTGTCCGGGGTATGGTTTGATTGCGCCACCACCCGCAAAATTAGGCGCGAAATGCATAGGCTGGATGACTTCGGACTCTTCTATATCAGAATTTTGAACATTTATGTTCGACCCCAACACTTCGTATTCACCGTACCCGATAACTGTACTGAAATCTTCGGAAAAATTATACTGTGGAGCTGTTTCTAAACGAAGCACCAACCTTGCGCCGTTTGGATGTGTTGACTCAGACACATCCCAGGCAGGATTCCACACCCATGATTGGAATGCAGCAAACTCTTGAGACTGGCTCGAGCCACAGATCATCTGTTTATAGGGCACAGTCGATGGTAATCGTGGATTTGCGACTGCTGGACAGCCTGGCGTACTCGCGGTACACGCATCATAGCAACGGCCGGAAATAGCTGCGACATTACTTGGAAAATTTTGTGTACGAAACGTATTCGCGTTTACAGGAGAGTTCACTGAAAATTGCGTTGCTCTTGAATCGACCGACGGTGACGCAAGTCCTGACGCAAGTCTTGTTCCTGCAGTACAGTACAAACTTCCAAGTGGAGTACTACCAGTAAGCGCGTCAATTTCCGGCTTATACCCAGCCTCATCGTCAGCATTAAAGACATCAAACGTTGACGCCGAAACTTGAATAGGTAACCAGGTAAGACAAGCGTACGCGGGTATAGTTGACTGTCCATTTATAGGACGACTATAGTCACGCTCCAAACAAAACCCTTGAAGCCCTAAAAAGGTATCCTTTTTCTGTAAAGGGACACACGCAATATTTTGACCACACTGATTATCTTGCGTGCAGGGTCTACCCTGAAGAGGGCCGGTCGCGCAAATACCATTTGGAAGGGGGGGCAAACCACTAACCGCGGTTTTGTCTGGCCAGTAGTCGACCACATTATTCGCGTAGGTATATTTTTGATAAGCACATGAACAATCCGCGTCACTTTGACATACTGACGCATTCGAAAAATCTGGAAGATTTTGGAACGCATACCGTGTCGCAAGATTCAAAAGGTCGTTTACCCGCGCTGCGTCGACCGGTACAGGAAGCAAAGCTTTTTTTCCATCATTCGTTTGTTGAATAATCGATTGAGGAAATGGGGATGTTTTTTCGGGAAATGCTTTACATGACGGAGGCTCAAGCGAACGAAACAATGTTTCAATTTGTTGCACTGTTAGCACTTGTCCGGGTGCGGGGCTTGGCACCAAGTTTGTACCAGGAAAGGCTCCTCGTGTTGACTGTAAGCACTCACCCTCAAAACACCGCCCTACGTTACCTGGCCCACACACACGCCAATCTGATCGATCATTTGGTGCTTGAGGACGACAATCGTTTGCGGATGCTCGCACCTTATACACAGCGTATGAACTTGATTCAAGTGCCTCAAGACGTCGCTCAAGCTCTTGGCCATTTGGTAACGCGCGGTTTACCAACTTATCGGCACCAAGATCGAAAATAACATATGACTGACTGCCGATTTGGAACTGATTAAAAAGCGAGTAGCCACTATACTCGGGGTCATTCCAGCCAATAGGACGCTGAATATAGAGATCTTCGGTAAGCTGACGGGCATCCTGCTGTCTATTGCGTGTTACAGGATTTTCACACTCCCCGCTTGGTCCAAGCTTGTCACACAACTTAAACGAGTAACACACCTCCTTTTTATTTCCATTTTCATCTTCAATAACTCCTTTTGTATCACAAGAAAGCCACTCTGAACATACGCGGTCACGATCAACCTTCAAAACGATATTGGCGTTATTATCATTCACGTTTTGTGCCCCTCGTGGTGACACAAAGCTAAACGGTGGGTTTGTTTGCTCGCTTGCTCGATACGTAACATCAGTATTATAGGTTTTCGCCGGGTTATCTGTTTGATTAAACAAGACACAGCCTTCGGTTTGACTCACCCCCGAAGCGCACGCCTGGGCCTTGGCTTTTACCTTGTCATTATTTTTTACGTAATATGCTCGTCCATTAGGAAAGTCATCAGAAACGTCTTCAGGATCAACAAATTCTGTACATAAATGCGCGTCGGGCGTACATGCACCCACCATCCCCACATACTGCGGGGAATCATTTGATCGGATATCATACACCACTCCAGATGCGGTGCGACGAATAAATGACGGATCGCAGGCCACTCTCGCGCTCGTATTACAAACATTTCCCACGCCACAATCTTCATTTGAACGACAAGTGAGGGCGGCATTTTGACTGCACTGACCAATACCTTTCAAAAACCAGCCGTCCACATTGGTCTGTCCAATACGTTGACCGGTCAGATATTCACACACTGAACCACTCGTAATTTCAGGATCTCGAAAATATGAGACCGTATTATCGGAACGAAACTCTTGGCAGCCGAGCTGCTCAGCCTGGCACAAAATACCGGTGCCATTCTGCGAAGAGGTATATAGTGCCGGGTTATTTAAGATATATGTAGAAGGGCCAAACCGAAACGCCGACGCGTCATTTCTTGGCAATACCCGTTCCTCAAGAGCCATCTCGGTACAACCAAGATCAGTCGAACGGCAGGTAACCTCCTTGGTGTTTGTCAGATATATCGGCGCGTCAACTGGCGTGTCCGCAGGCACAATGACAGTCGCTTGCACAATTTGAAGTGGCGCCGCAAAAGAAAAACCAGGGGTGTTCGGTACATACACCGGACCCTCAATGTAACAACCGGCTTCTCCCCGAACAACAGAACATCGGTACTCCACTCCATCAACACGTGCGCTACATTCTGCCGCGTTTGCCGCCTGACACCACACATTAAATGCTTGCGCGCGTGTCGCGTTCACATTCGTGCCAAGGGTGTTATAGGTATCCCAAAGCGGTTCACACCCAACCGCGCGTTCGCGGCAAATAGACTCAAAACCAACCGCGTACACCGTTCTATTTTTAGTATCACGGTACGCCTTGCACCCCAGCGCTTCGCCTGGAAAAGTATCATTTGGTGTGCTGTCACACACCTGTGGCACATCCACGCCACCAACCTGCCATGAATTTCGGATAAGCGCCATCTGATCAGAAAGCTCTGTTAACTGCACATAGTCAAGAAAAAACTCTGCCGTACCACCATTCACTCGAGCAAAAGTCAACAATAAGCTCTGCTGAGGATCAATATCACCTAATGTAACCGGCCCAAAAGAAAACTCACGCCAACCCGGAGTCAGTCCGGCAGGAAGACCAGGCTCTGTAAATTGACCATACGGTGCATTATTCGCGCTAAGTCTATTTCCATTTTGAGTGAGAAAAATATCAAGTTGTTGCAGCGATTCCGCACGTGCCCAAAATGAAAGGCGAAATGTTTTACCCGCAACCACCTGCGCGTTTGGAATTGTTTTTGAAAGTTGCGCGACCCCGGCAGAGACAGCGAGAGAATGTTCACCCACCAAAACCGCTTCACTGGCTATGCGAATAGGCGTGTTAGCAGGTGTCGCTGTCCACCCAATCTGCGATGGTGATTGCGCACCCTCAAAAGAGTCGTTAATAACACTACTAAAGACATTCCTTCCTGTATTCCCCACATACACACGACAATTATTTGCGGAAGCTGGACAGCTGGTTGATTGCCCGTTTTGCGTATTTGCTCTATATATACATGCTCCAGCTTGATATGTCCCTCCGGCCGCGCAACGCTGGCACACCGGTTGCCCACCTTGCCTTGCGGGCGCCCACTGACCCCCATGCTGTGCGCACACCGCATCAGCGTTCACTGGTAAATTGGTGATGTAATTGTCTATATACAATGTATTTTCCGTTTTTCGCAAGTTTACACACGCACCCGAGACCTCAACCGTTTGCGAAAGAAGACGATAAAATACTTGTCCATTTGAGTTATAGAGCGCTCGACAGTCAACATCAGCACGGGCTGGATCAGTCGGATTATTCACCCCCACGGTATAGTTGACCTCGTTACAACGTTGTACAGCCGCGTCAAGCGCGCTTCCCCCATCATCAACATACGCGGGACTATCAACCGCGAATAACTGACCGTAGTCAACACCTGGAACCACCCCTTGAGAACGCGCGGAACCTTGATAAAAACTCGATTGCTGAGTGGTTAACGCAACCAAACGATGCACTCGCAATACAAACCCTTCAGCGTCCGAACCTTCCCAAGAATAAAATGTTTGTCCGGCGTTA
>CAZYEQ010000049.1:319-4452 GCA_964646505.1 uncultured Gammaproteobacteria bacterium | reverse complement strand
AGGCATGCTGATGCGCTATCAAAAAAAGATGAGCGGGCCACTCCTTGATCGAATTGATTTACATATTGAAATGCCGCGCACGACCACGGCCATGTTTGATACCAAAGAAGAAGAATCGTCAGAACACGTGCGTAGTCGTGTGATTCAAGCACGTGATCAGCAGGTAGAGCGTTTTAAAGAAACGGCCATTGTGTGCAACGCAGAAATGACCGATCGAGAATTAAAACAATACTGTGTGCTGGATAGTGATACTGAAAAACTTCTTCATGAGGCTGTGGTGCGAATGCGTCTATCGGCCCGCTCATATCAGCGTATTTTGCGGGTGAGTCGAACCATTGCTGACCTTGCTTTGCGTGACCGGGTGCTTATGCAAGATGTAGCTGAGGCACTTCAATACCGATTAAACGATGACGGTGCGCAAATCTAAGAAGATTACTTAATATACTGCAGTGGGTTAGTGCGTCGTCCACTCACACGCACTTCAAAGTGAATATGCGGCCCTGTTGAGTGTCCGGTTGAACCCATAAAGGCAATTACTTCCCCTTGGGTGACGGTTTCTCCTGCTTTCACAAACAACTGCGAAGCATGTCCGTAAAGTGTGGTAATACCGCCCCCGTGATCAATAATCACGTGACAGCCGTACCCACCGTTCCAACCGCACTGAGAACGAAGTACTTTTCCTCCGCGCGAGGCATAAAGTGGCGTGCCTACCGGTCCGGCAATATCCATGCCGGTGTGTAATGGACCGTAATATTGGGTAACACGACGCACGCTGGTTGGCCAAATATACGCCCCACTTGCAGCGGCCGGTGCAACATTCGATGGGCGTGAACCGATAGCGCCGGTGTTTCCGGTACTTCCAGTAGAACGTGGCGGTGCCGCAGCCACAACTCGTCGTCCTCCTGGCACAATAAGAGTATCACCAATAGCAATATCTTTCCCATCTTCAGAAAGTTCGTTAAAGGTAATAATATCTTCCGTGTTTGCCTTGTACATTAGTGCGATTTTGGTGACTGTATCCCCTTTTTTTACAGTGTGCACCACTCCATCGGTCGGTAAAATGGCTAAGCGTTGCCCTGGTTTGAGAATTGATCGGGCAGTTAAGTTGTTGGCATTAAGGAGTGTTTCAAGACGTATACCGTATGATTCAGAAATACCTCCAAGCACCTCACCAGGCTCTACTTCGTGGTATATAATTTCGTGGCGTTGTCCACTTCTTGTGTATCTTGATTGTGTTTCGGTCCCAGGCATAATAACCTGCCCCATAAGCGCGGTTGCTCCGGCTCTGGTAATTACCGTGTCGCGCACCCCATACATATTATCGGCATTTGGGTTTACGCTATAGCCGCTGTCAGCACGAATCGTGCCGTTTCGCCAATTTTCTTCTGGCGCGGTGAGGGTGGTAAGGTCAATCGTTACATCTTCCTGTGCTTGTACTTCCTCTCCACTTGCGGCAAATGAAAAAATAAGCGAATTCCGACCCGGAATGGTAAGAGTGTCAAAGCGTACAAATTGGCTTTTGGGAATTGTAAAAAAAATTCCAGTCGCAAAGAGAAGGAATTCAAGTGTGCGTCGCGAGGCAATCGCTTCGGTAAATGTGCCCCAAAACGGACGATCTACCTGCTTTTGCCACCCGTGGAGGAGTTTATATATGGCAAAACCAATGGTTTGACGATACCATACCCCAACTTTACCAAAAAAACGCCCAAAAAGAGTTCCAAGGAACCCGAGAGCGCGTTTACCTAAAACGGCTAAACGTAAAAATGAGAGAAGGAGACGGTAGAGCGTTCGCTTCATAGTGGCATGCCCTATCGTATCGAATATCCCGGTTTTTTTCAAGAGTGTTCTGGTATTTTTTCGCTAAATCTATATATTTTTTATCAACTTGAGGGACTTGTTTTCTTTTGCTTTTTTGAGTTGACAAAATTCATTTTAAGGAGTAGTATAGGCTCTACTTAATGTTTTTTATGACACACACGTTAAAGAAATTACCCCAATCAGAAATAGAACTTACTATTTCAGTCCCTGAGTCTGATTATAAAAAGCACTTAACACCAGCCGCTGAGCGTATTTCTCTGCGCGCAAACATGAAGGGGTTCCGCCCAGGCAAAGTTCCTTATGAAATGGTTGTTCGTGAGGTAGGTGCTGCTGCTATTTTGCATGAAGCCCTCGAACCAATTGTAAAAGAGACATTTTTTGCTGCGGTGAAAGAAGAAAAGCTCGAGACTATCGGTATGCCGAAAATTGAGGTGAAAAAAATGGCTCCGGGTAATGATGTTGAGTACACTGCGGTTGTGGCGCTTATGCCAAAGGTGACGTTGCCTGATTTAGCAAAAATCAAAATTGCTAAAAAAGAAGTGAACGTTTCCCCTGAAAAAGTAGAGGAAACATTGCAGGCACTTCGTGGCATGCAAGCGACTGAGGTGGTAAAAGAAGGTGAGGCCACAAAAGCCGACAAGCTTGTGATTGATATGGACATGAAACGCGAAGGTGTTTCGGTGGACGGGGGTCAAGCCAAAGATTATCAAGTGTATTTGAGTGAAGACCACTATATTCCCGGGTTTAACGATGCTCTTTTGGGTCTTAAAAAAGGTGATACCAAAGAGTTTACTTTGTCATTTCCCAAAGATCATTATCAAAAGCATCTAGCGGGCCAGGATATTCTTTTTTCTGTAAAGGTAAAAGAACTTTTTGAACGCATGTTGCCAGAGGTAAACGATGAGTTTGCAAAACGCCTCGGTAAGGAAACCGTCGCTGATTTGAAATCACTTCTTGCGGAAAACGCGAAACGTGAAGCCGAAAAGCGCGCCGAACAGGAAACTGAGGTAGAAATGTTAAATACCATTGTTGAAAAAACTAAGTTTGATGACGTACCAGCAGTGATTGTTGACGCGGAAAAAGAAAAGATTTTCTTTGAACTCAAACGCGATCTTGAGCGCAATGGTATTACCATTGAACAGTATCTTTCAGACATAAAAAAGAATGAGGCCGAAGTCATGGCGGGATTTCAAGAGTCAGCACTTCGCCGTGCCAAAGCCGCGCTCGTTTCTCGCCAAGTGGCGATAGAGGAAAAAATGACACTGAGTGAAAAGGAAATCGACGATGAGATTCAAAAAATGAAAGAGGCGTACAAGCATGATGCCGAAGCGATGAAAAACTTGGTTCGCCCCGAGGTGCGTGACACCATTGCGAGCGCGATGCAGAATAAAAAAGTCATTGCTCTCCTTAAAGAAAAAGTGGTGAAATAATGATTGTGAGCGCCGCAAGGCGCTCTTTTTGCCTATGAAACGTCTTCGTATTACGGTTGTACCTCGTGCGTCACTGAACGAGGTGGTGGGAATCATGAGTGATGGTGCTCTCAAAGTGCGCCTTACGTCACCGCCAGTTGACGGCAAGGCTAACGAAGCATTGTGCCAGCTTTTAGCCAAACATTTTGGTGTTAAAACATACGCGGTACGGGTGGTACAAGGTCACACCAGCAAACGCAAGGTGGTTGAAATTGATGGCGTACTTTAACGCACAGGGTCATTTCCTCCCTTGTTCCATGGGTTGCATCGGATAATTCGGTAGAGCGTGTGTGCGCCACCTTTTATCACGCCATGCTTTTTAATACTTTCGTATCCGTATTCACTGCAGGTGGGGTAAAAACGGCAGTACCCATTTGGATAGATGAGTTTAGCCCAAAAACTATGATCGGGCGAAAGGGTGCGTTGGTAGAATCGAATTATAAGCAGAAGCGGTCCACGTGTAACCGTTTGAAAGAGTGTCATACAAAAAGGCCGGCCCGTTTAAGTAGTTGTTCAATGTTTTTTTGAAGGTCTGTAAATTCAATATCTTTGGCTTTTGGTGTGGCCACAAGCGCAATGAGGTATCCGGGTTTGATGTGATTGGCTTCAAGAATGGGGCGGAGAATTTCGCGCATTTGGCGACGGAGTTTGTTGCGTACCACCGCTCGCTTGTCTACTTTGACGCCAACTACTGTGGCGATACGCAAATCGGTTTCTTTGTATGCGCGGCGAGGAAATTTAGCAGGATCAATTTTCCAATATTTGAGGGTAATGAATGACCCGGGCACAAATTCGCCTTCCTTAAAAAGAGTCGTGAAATCGCGATCGTGGGTAAGGCGGTATTTA
>CAZYEQ010000049.1:0-309 GCA_964646505.1 uncultured Gammaproteobacteria bacterium | reverse complement strand
GCGCTAAACATAATGGTTTGAGTATAGCAGAGTGTGAAGATTTTTCTAGTGGGAGGGTGGGCAGGTGATGGCATTGACAAAATTGGTATTTTGTGCTATACTGTATTGTTAATTACAAAAGCTATTCTTGGTTTTTTGGCTCCCTACTGTTCTTGTAAGAGTGGGGTGAGAACAACCATGTGCGCACTCATGCGCGGGATGGAATTCCCAAAAATGTGGAGGGTGAGTATGCGATTTTCGGTTGTCTTCGGCTTCGTGCTGGGGGCCTTTATCGTCTTGGTTTGGCCGATGCAGTCGCGGATGACCACC
>CAZYEQ010000048.1:3342-4723 GCA_964646505.1 uncultured Gammaproteobacteria bacterium | reverse complement strand
GTATCTCAGACTCCCTGGCAGCTATTGTAAAAACGAACGAAGATGGTACAGAACAAATGACCCACACACTACAGCTTCTTTCGCCTGATTCCCCTGATTTAGTACCCATCTACCATGAGGGAAAAATCGCATTTTACGATGCGACACAACGCCGAACTGGCATAAAACCCATCCCCTTTAATGAACAATCTATTGGCACTCCACGCCGCGAACAAGAATCAAAAAAAGAGTACCGAAAACGGCAGGAAATTGAAACGTTTGTGCAATTTCTTCACACAACCAACAAACTTCGCACGCATACACCATCTCTCTCAGAAAACCTCTCACCGCGTGAACAATACGCCATGGTTGAAACCTTTAGAGGAGAAGAACAAGAAACCGAACAGGAACCTCTCTATCATTTGCTTCGCCAACACAAAGAACTTGGCATGAAGGTCCTTCTCGCTATAGAGTCCGACCCAAACGCCGTGACCGCACTTCTTCGCATAGACCGGGCGCTTGCAACACCGGACATGACTGCTGTTCTTCGATTTTGTGCAGACCAAATCGACGAAGCAACACAAAAAACTGAACCGGTTGCGGCTTCACTTGGACTAGATCAAAACGATGGTAAAGTACAGCATATTCTATTTAATGCCTTTAACCGTCACCTCAAAGAAACTGTCTCTACCCTTGCCGAGACACTTTCTCTAGTCACGGATGAGGCCGAAAAAAAACAAGCACTCCAGAGCGCATTAAAAAAGAGCGTCACTCAAACACCCGAAGAGCGTACTCGCATTGGTTTGTTTACCGAGGTGGCAGACATCTTACAACGAAAAGAACAAGTCCCCATTGATTTAAAATCGTACGTTATCGAACAAGACAGGGTAACCAAAGCACTGGAAGGAAAAGGTCAGAGTGGTTTGTTATTACGCACACTTGTAGCCCGAGGAGAATTACAACCCATTCCAGAAATTCACTGGCGAGTTGATCGTACCAAAGAAGACTGGACTCGTCGCTTTGGGTTTGATATACACGCATTTCTTGAACAAACGAAAATCCCGGGGAAGAAAAAGTTACTCTTAGAATTCGGTCCAGGAAATGGTCAGAGTAAGTGGGAACGAAGCGCTCAAATTGACCAAAGTGCCTACACCGATATTGCCATGGCCGACACCCTCTACTATCCACTCGATACGGTGATTACAAATCTTATTGACTGGAACCTGCTTGAAACAACAACAGGGCAACCGCTCACCCCATTTGAGCGGGGCATTCTTGCTGATGCTCTCTATAAGGCAATCATGATTACAGATGGTGAGGCAGGCTCTGATCATTTTTCGTACGCTAAAGAGAGAATGCAACGCATTACCCAAAACCCCGAACTTCTCAAAGAGATACTTCT
>CAZYEQ010000048.1:0-3332 GCA_964646505.1 uncultured Gammaproteobacteria bacterium | reverse complement strand
TCGCTCAAAGTCATGACTGACATTCCAGATACGATTAGTACTCGAGACACAGATGGACAGGTAGTCTATCCATACAAAATAAACTTGGAAACCAAAGAAAAAAAATCTCTGACAACGACAAAGACAGCATACAAAGAAGGTCGTTCTCTTGCTTTTGCTGCAGCTCGCGCCGCCCTTGCCACAGAAGTGAACACCTATGTAAAAAAAGACGTTGATGTGTTTGACTGTATCCCCGCTCACCCTACGGGTTTTATGGTCGGTGATTTTTCTGACATTAAACGACTTCGCAACAAACAAATTGATGTGGCTATTGGTCTTCGTTCAACCGTGTACAAAAAAAATGAAGACTACGTTGAGTTTATGTTCACGCTCGCCGACAAACTTACTACCGGCGGCGTTATGATTGACGATAACGTGCGAGACAACGATGGCTATTATTACCGTTTGGGAGAGTTACTTAGTGTGCAAGAAGTCTTTCGTCAGGAAAAAGGGAATGCCGTTCACATGCACCTCATCATTGGACCAGGATTTCCTGGAGAAGACTACCGACAGGATGCTGTCCCCCTTGGTGTCGTTATGAGTAAGGGTACAGATTATAGTAAAACGATTGAAGCACTCATGGCCGAGCACCCCGAATACTCTTTAGTCACACTTGATGAATATGTTTCAAATCGAAAAACCCTACAATCACTTGATACAACAGGGAAGGTATATCAAACCGTTGAAGAGGTATCAAGAGACTTAGGATTAGTCTTATCCAAATCTGCTTCCAAACGCCGAGCCGCATGATGCCAGAAAAACTTAAAAATCAACCGAAAATTTTCTGCAATTTGCGGATGATCAATTCGAACCGCCACCGCATTTTTTTCTTTGAGCGGCACTAAAAATACAGAATCTCCTGCGATTTTAATATCCATCGTAAACGGAAACTCATCAACTGGAATAGTTCTCGTTTCGCGATACTCTTCCTGACTCGTAATATTTATCTCATTTGTTGACGGTGCCACCACACGATTCATTATTTTTTTCGCTGACCGTCGTTTCACAAACGATGTTGCGTACTCTGGAATAAACTCCATCATATCCCCTTTATCTTCAATACTATCAATCGGGAGACCGAGTGAGAGCAGTTCATCGTACGCAGCAGTGACTCCATCTTTGCCTTCAAAAAAACGAATCCCTGGCTGATGTTGCACCAAACTATAGGTTCCAATTAACGTTTGCACCGTGGTTTTCATCTCATCTTCCAGTAAGGCGGTATCACGCTTTTTTTGTTCGAGTAAATCAAATAACTTATTCGGGTGCACGGGTTTGTAATACGCCTCTCTCCCCTCTTTTCTATATTCGATTAACCCACGAACAAGAAGTTCTGGGAGAGCGTCGTACACCGTCGCCCGAGAAAGCTCGGTTTTCTCAAGTATCTGGGGGACGAGCATTTCGCCCCCACTCGCTAAAATCACGTACACCTCCGCCTGGTGCTCAGGTAACCCTGCTTTAACAAGCGTATCTTTAAGCGTTGACATACTTTTCTTATATATAATGAGTAGAAAATTACTATCCACACCTTGGCTTATTTAAGCCATTTTTTTATAGCTTTCCTTGGTACGTTGCCTACAGGCAGACACCTTTTTTGGCTTATTCTAGCTATACTATAGCATACTTTACTCTATTTGTCAAGTTTTTATAGACGTATACCTATTTTATATTATTTAGCTTAATCTAGCCTAATTAAACTATATAGTTTTATTATACATACATGTACTATTGACAAATTTACCTCCAAGGTGTATACTATGCCGTTACGATGAAAGACCAAGAGGACGTAACCCAAAGGAAAACACACCTTACAACCTAAAACCGGTCACCCAAAGGAAGGAGAGAGCCTACGGGAGACCAAAAACACAATACATATAAAGAACACAGCGCTCTCTCCAAGGCACCAACAGGTGCCACATGGAACGAGCGCTTTTTGTGTCATCGGCCGAGGGCAGTTGAAACCAGGAACATCTGAAAGAAACACCTGCAGCATACAACCCCCTTCGGCCGTCGACGCAAGTTCCCTTCTGTAAAAAAGAAGGTTGTAGCGAACGATCGACAACACCACTTACTTGGCGAAAACGAAAAGGAGAGAGTCCTTTCCGCGAAGTAAGTACCTTGTGTAGCGAGTTGCGGTAACGCGACCAGCCACCAAGCATCTCGATTATATTTTACCCTCTGACCCTCGTGGCCAGAGCGGATATGGGGTACGTAGCGATATGCGTAGCAATATGCACCAGCTCCCCGCGATATCCCTCCCGATGTTTTTTCGAGAACACGGGTAGTACCGAGTGCGTCCTACCTCAAGTTGTCGCAAGATGATTTGAGACAGGGACAGTCGGCACTACATGAGAGGAAGCAGCTGACGGTAAGAAGTAGGTATGGGCATGTGCCGATACCGAACACCTTACAGTCACTGTGCAGCTTGCGAGAGAAGTGAATGCTGTGTAGAACGCTGATGATCATTACAATTTATTTCGCTTTTGAAGATGATTCAAAGAAATCGTCTACAGAAGCGAGCTCATCTTTGTGAGAAAGGTGAACAAAAATATCTTTCTACCACTCTTATTCGTGTACTGCTTGTATGTACAGGAAATGAGTTGCGGGAAGAAATTCCTGAATACCACAAACCCAAGTTTGGATCCCCTATGTATTTTTTAAAAAAATATTTATGGGGACCCAAACTACGGCTGTGCCCGGAGAGAGGGATGAGCGTCCAACAACGTCTTGCCCTACCCAGGGCAAGCCTAATCTGAGGTGCAACAATCGCACCGAGGAGGTTTGCGGTGAGTTACGAGCGGATTAAGGCCGCTCTTGCGTCGGAGTTCATCTACTCCGACGAGCTGGCGAGGGCAATCAGCCTCGCCATCGAGAGCGGTAAGAATCTCTTGCTGTGGGGGCCCGCGGGCCACGGCAAGAGTGAGATGGTTTCCCGCGCCCTGTCGGTGGTCGCCACCGATGGGGAGATTTTCGTCCAGTCCTTCGGAGAAGGAATGGACGAGGCGACGCTCTGGGGCGGGCTTGACTTCGCCGCCCTGGAGTCCGAGAAGGTCCTCCGGTACTACCCGGAGAACAGCTTCCTCGCGAGCCGCTTTGCGGTGTTCGAGGAGCTATTCGACGCTCCGGCGTCGGTACTTCTCGCCTTGAAGGACACCTTGACCGCAAAGGTGCTCCGGAAAGGTACTCAAAAGTTCCCGATGGCCACCCGGGTGGTGGTGGCATTGACGAACAAGGACCCCTCGGAGATCAGCGAGCTCGGGCCTGCGGCCCACGCGCTGATCGAGCGGTTTCCGCTC
>CAZYEQ010000047.1:4119-4733 GCA_964646505.1 uncultured Gammaproteobacteria bacterium | reverse complement strand
CGTCAAAACTTGGAAGATGGGCGAGGGATACGAGAGGGAGGTTCAGTTGGGCCGCATCGAGCAGGGAAACGATGCGTTAGTAGCAACAGAGAGGGGGGGTAGAAACTGCTAATGGGGTTGGGGGCGTAGTACATGACGCTCCCCACCCCTTTCTTTTTTTATCAAGATGGCTGTTTTGGATACATTATCTTACTCAAGGTTGAACATTTAAAAAGTGGATCGCAATTATCCTCAACCTCCTCACTATAAATTAAAGGTCTTATATGCTCGCGACTAAGTCGGGATCTCGTTGTAGTAATCCCATTCCGGATTGTAATCTGTGGTCCAGTTGCATGTACGAGACGGCCAATACGTATGCGCAAAAAACAGACCCAACACAAAAACAAAAAAGGACCATACACCTAAAACCATAGCAATGCGAAATCTTGATGACGACATATATTACTCTTGATCAAGAAATATAACGTTAGTTTACCAGCCATAACAAATTCAATCCAGGTGAGTCGTGGGACAGCCCGGTATTATCATAACTACTTTAACTTACACCTCAACCCTCTCCCCTTTTTCAGGAATAAACGCATGAAGCCCAAGTTCGTCACGCAAGTCACCGCGCA
>CAZYEQ010000047.1:3281-4109 GCA_964646505.1 uncultured Gammaproteobacteria bacterium | reverse complement strand
CAAGAGCCGTGGCCGACATTGGTTCGCCATGAATGCAATACACTTTTTTAGGGAGTGCTTCGGCTCCGCGAACCCAGCTCACTAATTTTTCTTGATCCGCGTGCGCGCTTAGCCCACCAATCGCTTTCACCGTGCAACGTACAGGAATAGTATCGTTAAAAATTTTTACGGTTTCTGCCCCCTCATACAAACGCCTACCAAGCGTGTGTTCGGCCTGATACCCGGTAAAAATAAGCGTGGAACGCGGATCAGATATATACCGATACGCGTGATGCAAAATGCGCCCGCCGTTCATCATCCCCGACCCGGCAATAATCATTTTGGGGCCAGTCACGGCATTAATACTCTTTGATTCTTCACGACTGGTGGTAAGGCGCAAATTCGGAAAGTCAAAAAAATCTTCGCCCGCGCGAAAAAGGGCCGCGGCTTCGTAGTCGTAATATTCAGGATATTTTTTATAAATCGGCATGGCGTGAATCGCGAGCGGGCTATCAAGAAAAATAGGAATGCGTGGCAATACCCCTTCTTCATTCATGTGATATAGGTCATAGAGCATTTCTTGAATACGCTCAATCGAAAACGCAGGCACCATAATCGTTCCGCCGCGGGCAACTCCTTCTTTAATAAGCGAGAGTAACAAATCACGACTTTCTTTTCTTCCTTCATGAAGCCGATCACCATACGTTGACTCAACTAAAAGCACATCGGCACGCCCGAGCTGATCGGTTTCACGCAAAATCGGCACATTGCTATTGCCCAGGTCGCCAGAAAATACAATAGTTTTTCCTTCTGCCGTTAATCCTCCCTTACCAAGACGTATGCTTAGTA
>CAZYEQ010000047.1:0-3271 GCA_964646505.1 uncultured Gammaproteobacteria bacterium | reverse complement strand
CCTTCTGCCGTGACTTCAATAAAACTTGAACCAAAAATGTGTCCAGCGTCTTTAAACACCGCCTTTACCCCCGGTGCCACCAGTACCTCTTCGTGATACGCTACGCCAGAACATTGCGACACTGCTCGGGCAACATCATCTTCGTTATATAAAATAGGTGATTGAAACTTTTTATTGTCATAGGTCATGATTTGAAACGCATCTTCCCAAATATGACGCGCCAATTCTAAGGTTGGTTTCGTGCTCACTACCTTTCCCTTAAACCCTTCACGCACAAGCCTGGGAATACGCCCAGTATGATCAAGATGCGCGTGAGTGACTAACACCGCGTGAATTGACGCCGGATCAAAGGGAAGTACGTCATGATTTTTCCCCTCATTAAAATCCGACCCTTGAAACATGCCAAAATCAATGAGAATCTTTACCCCCTGTACTTCAAGCAGGAAACACGAACCTGTTACTTCGTGCGCAGCACCGTAAAACGTCAAAAACATAAAGACAACAATACAATATTTATATTGTAACACATCTTAGGTCTGTTCAGACAGCGCGTATTTTGCTATACTTTTTGTATATGAAAACCCACGGAGAAACGATTGAAATAAAAGCCCCACCAGTTGAAATGTTACACAAAAAAAACCCCTCATGCCTTAAACGCGGTTGCGCAACGAGTTTTGGCTGTTTTTTTATTTTTATTATCGCAGCCATACTCGGCCTCAAATCACTCGCCACACCAAACACTGTCAAAAGCGGACTACCGCCGAAAAATATTGAATCGTTTATACCAGTATACGATGCCGACGCGATTGAGACGGTTTCATTTACCAAACAAAGCAACACATTTCGTCGATTGCGGACGAATACATTTTTTGTACAAGGAACGACGTTCTTAAAAAAATACGAGCAAGGCAAACACCTGGTATTTTGGGACAACAAAACTTATACCGACGGCCTTACCATTCACTGGACACGTATATCGGCCTCACCATCGTTTGTATTTCGCTATTACCAAGATGAACTGAAAAAAGCAGGTTTTGCCGTGCACGTGACTGAAAACACAGATACGGTTAAAGAAATTATTTTTACCAAACAACGCCCTCTGTTACAGGGAACAATTGTGATTTCGGATACAAATAAAGCAAATGGTACAGACACCGTGACCCTCACCGTACGAGGTGACTTGTCGAGCTTGTGATCAAAAAGCTGTTTTCCGCACAATCAAAAACCATTACTGGAGCCGCGATTATTCTGGGTATCGCCGGTTTTTTGAGTCGTATTATTGGACTTTTACGTGATCGTCTTTTAGCTCACGTATTTGGCGCTGGACCGACGCTTGATGCGTACTACAGCGCGTTTCGCATCCCCGACACCATTTATACCCTACTCATTGTGGGCGCGCTCGGTGCTGGGTTTATTCCTGTCGTGTCAAAATTAGCACAAGAACACCCAAAACGCGCAGAAGAGGTAACGAACGCGGTACTTTCGGTCACCGTGGTCGCGCTTGGCCTTATCTCTCTTATCGTCCTTTTGTTTTCTCGCACACTTGTACCACACCTCACTCCAGGTTTTACCGGAGAACAACAGAACCTCACACTCGAACTCACGCGTATCATGCTCCTTTCTCCTCTTATACTTGGCGCAAGCGGCATTATCGGAAACATGCTTCAAATTCACAAACTGTTTCGCGTATACGCACTTGCTCCGATTGCGTATAACATTGGTATCATGCTTGGCATCATCGCCTTTGTTCCTTTTTTTGGCGCGCGAGGGTTGGCGTATGGCGTTATTTTGGGAGCCCTTTTTCACCTCGCCATTCAACTCCCAAGCATGTACCGTCTCAACTTTCAATTTCGTCCGAACCTTACCACAACCCTGCCCGAAGTTCGTGCTATTTTTCGAATGATGATTCCGCGATTGTTTAGCTTAGGCGCAAGCCAAGCGACTCTTCTCTATATCACGTCACGCGCCTCAACGGTAAACGTTGGCGCGCTCACCGTGTTTACGTTTGCCAATAACGTACAATATGTGCCTATTGGTATGGTCGCTATCTCATTTGCCGTGGCCGCGTTTCCATCGCTTTCTGAACGGATAGCCAAAAACGATGAACCCGGATTCCGCACAGAAGTGTCGCAAACCGCCGGGCAAATACTATTTATTCTTGTCCCTTTGTCGGGTATTCTTATTGTACTGCGCGCGCAAATTATTCGCGTGGCACTCGGAAGTGGCGCGTTTGACTGGCAGGCTACCATTGAAACCGCCAATGCGCTTGCTTTTTTTGCCGTATCACTCTTTGCCCAAGGGCTCATTCCTTTACTTGCTCGTGCCCATTTTGCGCGCGAAAATACGCGTCTACCGCTTATAGGCGCTATTATAGGTATGCTCGGCACTTTTTTTTCTGCAAACTATTGCATCGCTTGGTTTGGTACACCGGGTTTAGCGTTATCGTTTTCTATTGGCGCTGTACTGCAATGTATATTTCTTTGGATACGCTTACGGCACACGGTCGGATCGCTCCACGAGTCACTCCGCCTTCTTTCACTGTTAAAAATTTCGATTGCCTCGCTCGGCATGATCGTTGTCGTGCAATATATTAAAACCCCTATTGCTTCACTGGTCGACATGACACGATTTTGGGGTATCTTTATCCAAGGCATGGTATGTGGCGTGTGCGGACTTGGAGTGTATCTTGTGCTTTCGTATATGCTTCGCACCGAGGAAATGCTTCGCTTTGTGCAAAGTTTGAACAAACGATTTCTGAATATGCGCAATGTACCAACAACACCGAGCGGAAATGACACCTTGACATAATGCAGAAAAAAAGGCATACTGTGTGCCTAAAGGAGTAATGTTCTTGAAAAAAATCAAACGACTGACCGCAGAGGAGCAGCGCGTCAACTCAATGGTCCTAGAGCTTAATATAAACGACGACCTCAGGTCGGTGTTTCGAGCGATTGCCATTGTCGCTCGTAAAAGCCCAGGCAAAGGACCGCTTCTTGTTCAGATATCAAGAAGAACGGAAATACCTAAAAGGGCATGCAAACCGCTCGTCCAGCAACTTCTTGGCCTTGGCCTCATCAAGGGGTACTACGACGAAAATGAGGCGATTCGCTACACCCTGCGAAAACAGGGGGAAAAAGTTGCTCGAAAAATATCCATACACTTGTAGCAAAACTTGGCACCGCCCCACCCCGCCCGCCCCACGCATCCTTCGCGTGCGGAGCGGGCTTTTTTAACCCTTGTTTTTTCTTCCGTTCTTTTTCGCGCTCTTTTT
>CAZYEQ010000046.1:0-5309 GCA_964646505.1 uncultured Gammaproteobacteria bacterium | reverse complement strand
GATACCTCAAGGAGGTGACGGTGGGCACAGGCCGCGCCAACATCTTCCTCGTCGTCCCGAAGGGGTACATCAAGAAGAAGGAGGCCGCGAAGACCGAGCCCAAGAAGGCCGAGACGTCGGTCATCACCGAGGCGTGGATCGCGAAGGCGACCGACGCCGAGCTCGAGGCGGCCAAGGAGCGGCTCGGGAATGAGATCAAGGACATGGGCAAGGTGATCTGCACGAAGCAGAATACCGTGGTGAGGATCGACGCCAGGCTCGAGCAGGTGAAAACCGCGAACGCGGACAGGCTCGCGACGGACCTCATCCCCCTGCTCGGCAACCTGTCGGCCGACATGCGCACCAAGCTCCTCGGAGCACTCGGGCAGACCGGGGCATCGACCAAGATCGACGAGGAGCCGGCCCATCGGCCCGCGACCCCGCCGCCGGCGCGTGATCCCTCCAGCACGGAGGGTGCGCCGCCCGACATCAGGCCGGTCGAGGTGACGCAGGGCGCAGGCGTGATGCCGAGCTGATAACGTCACACCCGTGACGCGGCAGCTCTAGGAGAACAACACCCAGTCGACACACATATATTGAAAGGAGGTATGTGTGCGACTCGGGTGTTTTATTTTTTTCTGCTATACTTATGCTATATGTTTACTCCAAATGATGCATGGTACAAACACGGCGTGGGCAGAGCCTTTGTGATTCTTCTCGGCATTATCGGTTTTGCCCTATTCGCCTTTGGGGCGCTCGTTTTGTACTATTTTATTCAATTTAAATCCGGTCGGCTTGCTGATATTGAAAAAGATATGTACGCTGGCCGACAAAGCGTGGTTGAGCAATCAGGAAAAGGCGCACCGGCTTCCATACCCAATGCTCACACGCTCACGAAACAATTCAACCCTACTTTGGGTGATAAAAACGCGCCACTCACCGTGATCATGTTTATTGATTTTGAATGTCCGTTTTGCCAAGCCGATTACGAAACCATAAAAACACTACGCGCGACATACGGCGAAGCGGCTACCTTTGTTTTTAAAAACTACCCTGTTGAACAACTTCACGAACATGCGCGAGCTGCTGCCGTCGCTGCCATGTGCGCGCATGAGCAAGGAAAGTTTTGGCCGTACTACGACCGCCTCTTTACCACCAAACATATTACAGAAGAAGGATTAGTAGAAAGCGCCAAAGCAGTGGGCGTGTACAACGCCGACTTTACCACTTGCCGCAACACCGGCAAACCAAATACCTCTATTGAAACCGACATTGCGGACGCGGACAGTTTTGGCATTAAAGGCACCCCGACATACATCGTGAATGGTATTCGCGTTGATGGCGCTATTCCCCTTTCGAGATGGAAAACACTCATGATTGAAGCCCTCAAAAACGCATCTTCGGCACAGAATTGACAGAATCTAAATACTTGCGTATACTTCTCTTTCGATCAACATGACCGATATGTATGCCTGAGTATATTAATGTCAAAGGTGCTCGTGTTAATAATTTAAAAAACATTTCGGTGCGCATTCCCAAAAATGCGCTCACGGTAGTGACCGGGTTATCTGGCTCTGGAAAATCATCACTCGCGTTCGACACCATTTACGCCGAAGGACAACGCCGTTACGCCGAAAGCTTAAACGCGTACGCTCGGCAGTTCATGGAACTTCAAGACAAGCCCGACGTTGATGAAATCACGGGTCTTTCGCCAACCATTGCGATTGATCAACGCAACACTACCCAAAATCCACGCTCCACTGTTGGGACTACGACCGAAGTGTACGATGGTCTTCGTTTGTTATTTTCTCGCATCGGTACTCAATGTGACCCAGAAACAGGTGAGTCGGTTGCGCACTACACGGGCGGACAAATTGTAGAAAAAATCCGTGCCGCAACCCGCACCAAAACACCACTGCTTATTATTTCACCGGTTTATCAGCGTATTGAGGTGCAGCCACGCCTTATGGTGAAGCAACTCGAACAAGCAGGGCACATGAGCGTGCGCGTGAACGGTGTACCAATGAAATTGTCGCAAGTAAAAACCTACCCATTTGCTGAGGGTAAATTATACGATATCGATATTATTATCGCGACGATCACTGACGCGAAAAAGCAAGATGTGGCTGACGCGGTATTGAAAGCAATCGAATTATCGAATGGTACCGTACTCACGCTTGAAGAAGAGACCGGTGACGAAGTACGCTACTCTACTTTCCCCTACGCCGAAAAAACCGGTCGTCGTTTCGACCCTATTGAACCTCGTACATTTAGTTTTAATAGTCCTTATGGTGCCTGCGCGCGCTGTACCGGACTTGGCTACACGCTTGAAGTGAATCCGGAACTAGTTATTCCAAACCCACGCCTTACTCTTGCCGAAGGTGCCATTCAACCATGGACACGCATTGTTGGCAACCAGAGCATGTACAGCAAACTCCTTGAAGCAGTCGCGGCGGTACAAAATTTTTCTGTACACACTCCTGTCAAAGACTTACCGGGAAAAGTGATGGACATGCTCCTTATGGGAACCGACGGACAAGAGTACGATGTTGAGGGGAAAAAAATGCGCTTCGAAGGTATTATTCCCAACCTCACGGCACGGCACGCGGAAACTGATTCTGAATATATTAGGAAAGAGATTCAAGAATACATGCGTGAAACTGTTTGTTCGTCATGTAAAGGAAAACGGCTCAAAATTGAGTCACTGCATGTACGCGTGGGCGACATGTCAATTGCGGACATTGTTGAAATGAGTGTTGAAGAAGCGCTTGCCCTGTGCGCATCATACATTGACGAATCAAAAGGAAAGAAAAAGAAAGAGACCGCGCAAACTGATCCACTGCACTTAAGTGATGCCGACAAAAAAGTAGCCGTACCCATTATTCGCGAAATGCATCGCCGCTTGCGCGACCTCCTCGCCGTAGGGTTAGGGTACTTGACCCTCGATCGTAGCATGGCCACGCTCTCGGGCGGTGAGTCGCAACGTGTACGCCTTTCAACTCAACTCTCAACCGGACTCACGAATGTGATTTATATTCTAGACGAACCGTCTATTGGGCTTCACAGTCGCGACAACGACAAACTTATTGCTACGCTCAAAACACTTCGTGATATTGGTAACACGGTCATTGTGGTTGAGCACGACGCCGCCATGATGGAAGCAGCCGATTATGTGATTGACATTGGCCCAGGGGCTGGCGAATATGGTGGACACGTGGTTGCGGAAGGCACTCCAGCAGTCCTCAAAAAATCAAAAGATTCACGCACCGCGCAATACCTTTCTCATAAAGAAAGACTTACCCCACCAAAAACTCTTCACAAGGGAAATAATAAATCGATTGACATTCTTGGTGCCACCGCGTTTAACCTCAAAAACATCGACGTTTCTATTCCTCTTGGAAAATTAGTGTCGGTCACAGGAGTTTCAGGCTCAGGAAAATCAACCCTCATTATTGATATTTTAAGTAAAGCGCTTGGCAAACATTTTTACCGTGCCAAAGCTGAGCCAGGGAGCCATAAAGGTATTAAAGGGTTATCAAACATCGACAAAGTCATCTCCATTGACCAGTCACCCATTGGCCGCACTCCTCGTTCAAACCCAGCCACCTATACTGGCGTGTTTACGGCCATTCGCGACTTGTTCACCAATGTGCCAGAAGCAAAAATGCGTGGTTATGATGCCGGTATGTTTAGTTTTAACGTCAAAGGTGGCGGACGCTGTGAGGCCTGCGCAGGTGAAGGGTACATCCGCATTCCCATGCAATTTTTGACCGATGTGTTTGTGGAATGTACCGAATGTGAGGGCAAACGCTACAACAAAGAGGCCTTAGAAATTCATTACCGCGGCAAACACATTGCCGACGTCCTTGGCATGACGGTCGAAGAAGCACATCGCTTTTTCCGCGACATTCCAGCCATTGCCGACAAGCTCGATATTTTACGCGAAGTGGGATTAAGCTACTTAAAACTTGGACAATCGGCTACCACGGTTTCTGGGGGTGAGGCGCAGCGTATTAAACTGGCCACTGAACTGGCGCGTCGCTCAACCGGAAAAACCATGTACATTTTAGATGAACCAACCACAGGGTTACACTTCGACGATATCAAACGACTCCTTCATGTGTTAAACCAACTCGTTGATAAAGGGAACACAGTTCTTATTATTGAACACAACATGGACGTAGTGGCATGTAGCGACTGGGTCATAGACCTTGGGCCTGATGGTGGAAAAGCCGGTGGTGAACTGGTAGCCGAAGGTACACCAAAAGAAGTGGCAGCAGTAAAGAAAAGTTATACCGGGCAATACCTAAAAGACCTAGTGAAAAAATAAGCCGCGCATCCAAATAATAAAAAAATACCCCGATATTGGGGTATTTTGTTTTCATTTATGCTTTTTTTGGCGCCTCTTTTTTAGCCACTTCTTTCAATCGTTTCTTTGAGTGGCGAAGATGCAGAGGTTTTGCTTGATTCACACGCATATGGCGAACCACTTCAATGGTATCAATCACTGGCGAATGAATTGGGAAAATACGTTCCACACCCACACCATCAGAAACCTTACGAACGGTAATGGTGGCACCCGGTTCACGACCGTGTTTCATCGAAATAATAATGCCTTCAAAAATCTGGATACGTTCTTTTTCTTCTCCTTTGGAGTTCACTTCTTTAATTTTCTGGTGGACTTTAACCACCATGCCCGACTGAAGGTCAGGGATACGTGCGTCTGACATAGTAAAACGATATAAGCGAGAGGTTGAAAATGGTACTTCCAACGTCGGCACATGAGTAATAAATATGGGTCGATTGTACCCAAAATAGAAGATATTGTCAAGGCCTGCGTGTTTTGGGAATACCCGCGCACGCAGGCCCGGTCGGTTCAGCATCGGGAGGTATCACAGGAGCTGCGACATCTTTTCTCGCACCCTGGCAGCAAAGAAAGCGTGTCGCCCCTTATGCCACCCGGCCCAGGAAAAGTCGCACGAGAACAACTCGCGCACACTTGGCGACCAGATGGCTGTGAACGACCCTGAAGGTGCTATTGGCCCACTCACCACGACTAGGTTGGCACCGAGTACCTCCCATGCCTCGACCCTACACACCGCGTCTTGAAACGCCGGGAAGGGAAACTCGGGAGTACCCTGTGCAGTGAAAAAACCAACAACAGCAAGGCCGTCGTACTGCTTCACTTCAATGCCAGGAGTAGAAACAAGTTCACCCCTCACTCTCTTTGGGTCAAAGAAAGTGGTGTCCACCAAACACCGAAATTTGATCATAAACACCCTCCCTTTACCGCTCGGTATACCATACAAACTCGTACGTGTCAACCTTCC
>CAZYEQ010000045.1:0-5377 GCA_964646505.1 uncultured Gammaproteobacteria bacterium | reverse complement strand
AGCACCTTGCCAAGCTTTTCACTATCATGGCGCACCAAACTCCGAACGAGAGTGTCTCCCTTATCACGCACAATAAGTTCACGAGCTGCCACATCGGCCTGTACCACTTTATACGCGCTATTGAACGGTATGTCATCAATAATAGGGTATTCTTCCTTAGCACGGTACGCAAGCACGGCCTCACGCGGTAAATCTCCTGTATGAATAATAACCACATCCGGCTCACGACCAGCGTATTTCGTAATTTCAGCCACAAAATCACTTGCTTTCATCCAGTGCGTCTGCCCCTTTTTCGTCATCATATTGACCACAAAAATGAATGTGGCATGCGAAGCCGTAATCGTCTCTTTCACCCCTGGCACCACAAGCGCGGCCACCGTAGTAGTATATAAATCCCCCGGGCCAGCAATAATCACATCGGCCTTTTCAATTGCCTGAATCGCCTGTGGGTAGGCAACGCTTTCTTTTGACAGAGAAATATTGATAATTTTTCGATCTTTATTATCACTTGGTTCATCAATATCATGTTCACCGGTAACAACCGTCCCATCGTCATATGTAGCCACGAGGTGAGCCTTTGTAAGCGACGCGGGAAACACGTCCCCCGAAACATTGAATAACTGCCGAAACGCATGAATTGCCTCGACCTCACTCCCCAAACTTTCAGACAGACCGATCATCATGAGATTTCCAAGCGTATGACCCTTTAGCCCTTCGCCTTTTGAAAAACGAAACGTAAACAACGTGCGCAATAGGTCGTTGCCGTGTGGAGCCAGAGCAATAATTGACTTTCGCAAATCAGACAATGGCAAAAGCCCAAACTCATCGCGAACCACGCGATTACTCCCTCCATCGTCAACCATATTTACAATGACCGACAAATGGAGATCGTCATACTGTTTTAAACCGGAAAGGGTAGCGGTCGTGCCCGTGCCCCCACCAATCACGACAACCTGCTTTTTCATAAAATATGGCAGTCTATCTGCCTAAAATATAGTGATGTAATTTTTTATCTTCCATTGACTCACACACTATGTCAGCCTGAGAAAAATCACCATGACTCCATCGAACATCAGGAATAGCCACGCACGTCATACCTGCGGCTTTGGCTGCTTTTACACCGTTTTCAGAATCTTCAATAACCACACAAGCGTTTGGCGCAACACCGAGTGTACTCGCGGCATGTATAAAAATATCTGGCGCTGGTTTTCCCACCCCGCGCACATGGTCGGAAGAAACAAGCGTATCAAAATGATTATGCCATGAAAAACGATCAACAATTTTTTGAATGCGCGAAAGTGATGAGCCAGAACCAATAGCTGTTTTGTACCCCTTTTGCTTTACTAAAGGTAAAAAAGAATGTACACCAGCAAGGGGCATGGCTTGCTCATCGTAAATACGCTCACTAAATCCATTATACTGCCCTAAAAGCTCTTCCAGAGGTTCTGGCCAACCATACGCATCTTTAAGCCATGCCACGTTTGCGGGCACCGCGCCCCCGGACAATCGTCTTTTGAGTTCCGGAGTAATGGTTAACCCACGGAAAGCAAAAAAATCTTTGGCATTTATATCCCAGTACATTTCACTGTCGACGAGCACTCCATCCATGTCAAACAATACGGCTGAAAACGGTGTCATACGTACAGTGTTCAAAATCTATTCTCACTTCCAAACAGTTTTATTTTTCTTGCTACCACCTCGGCCATTTTTTCGCGATCAGCACCTAAATACGTACGCATATCAATGGTGTCAGGTTTTTCATCCAGCGTTTCGCGGATGCCGGCAAGCATAGCAAGTCGCAAGTCGGTATCAACGTTAATTTTAACCACCCCGTGACGAATCGCGGCCGTAATCATCTCGTCGGACACCCCATGCGCCTCTTCAATAGCCCCTCCATGCTCATTGATCGTCTTCACCAAATCAGGAAGCACGCCAGAGGCACCATGAAGTACGAGAGGCACGTCCGGGATAAGTGTGTTAATTTCTTGTAGCCGTGAAATATCGAGGTGTGCCTCACCCTTAAACTTGTGCGCACCATGCGATGTGCCAATGGATACCGCGAGTGAATCACACCCGGTTCGCTCGACAAATTCTTTCGCTTTCATAGGGTCGGTATACGCGCCACCGCTCACATGCCCACCTTCGCCCGCGTCAAACTGTTCCCCTACAAGTTCACCGAGTTCTGCCTCAACCACGGCACCGTGCGCGTGTGCGTACTCCACCACTTTTTTTGTCAACGCGATATTTTCTTCAAACGGTTTTGCTGAGGCATCGATCATGACCGACGTTGCGCCCGCTTGAATCGCTGTCACGCACATATCATAATCAGGACCATGGTCTTGATGAATGACAAGCGGCACCTCGGGGTGTTCGAGAGACGCGGTTTTAAGAAGCGATACCAGATACTCTGTCCCAGCAAACTCTCGCGCGCCTTTACTAAACTGAGCAATCACTGGCGAGCGCATGGCTGCCGCGGTTCGAACGACTGCCTGCACCATTTCCATAGAATTCACGTTAAACGCGGGTACAGCATAACCGTGCGCCATCGCATCCGCAAAGAGTTTTTTAGTAGTAATAATAGGCATAAAAAGAAAACAGGTCTGTGGGCATACTGTATCAAGTTCGCCCTATTTCCGCAATCAAAAAAACACCGGCCTCGTGGCCGGTGCATACTGTTTATTCTTCAACAGACATGGTTGCTTGTTCCCACAGTTCATCCATATCTTGGTCAAACTGCAACTCTTCTGCGTGATCAGAATACCATTGTTCAAAGGCAACGCGAAGTTCGTCGGTGTCAGACGCGTTTTCAAACAAATCCTCAAGAAGCGCATACTTTTCTTGATGCGACATCACCATGTCTTCTTCCATTTCCTTGAACACATGTTCGATGTGAGTAAGAACAGCGCGTTTTGTTTGTTGGTAATGTTCTTCATGCATAAAGAGAAATGGAAAAAATAGAACATGATGAATATAACAACATTACCAAAACATTGCAACGTTTTTGGGTGTGGATAATGTAAAAAGAAAAAGCGCCGACCATAGGATGTCAGACGCTTTGCCCCGTGCATGATTTTTCTTCTGCTCTTTACCTCACGGCGAAGAGCGGTTGATCATCATGACGGTTACCACCTTGTCCCACTCAGCGGGATAGGCCACGGTCAGGTAATTCAGGACAAGAAGGGCGAGAACAAGTACTTTGAGCACCCAAAGCCCCTGTCCCCAATCGTTGTTCATGGATGTACCTCCTTTTTCACACAATCTCATGAGAAGATGGGGAAAAAGCGCACATGTAAGTATGTGCACTCTACCCTACCCCCTTATGACAGCACCGAAAATCCAAGTGTTTTTAACGCCTGGCTGGTTCGTGCAAATACCCGCCCTTTCTGCTGAATCGTCACAAACCATGGCACATCTTTTATAAGAGTCATGACAAAATCATTAACCCCAGTAAACACTACGTCAGTATTATGCTTTTGCAAATGAGTCACTATTTCCGTCAGGGCCTCCAGTCCATCAATATCAATATAAAACACCTGGCGCAAGTTGAGGATGACGACTTTCGCGCTTATAAGAGACTCTAGTCGGGACAGGTGCATTTGCCCGTTCACATAGGTAAGCGGACCAGAAAAACGATACACGTACACATCACCCTCATACCCTTCGAGCGTTGGGTCTTTATGACCGGTCACGTGCGCTACAATTTCTTTATTTTTATTCACCGTAATTTCGCATTGTGCTTGAGATGTGTGTTTGGCAAAACGAAGGAGAGCCACGACCGCCCCAATCAAAATACCAATAATCGGATCTTCAACAATCGTAATCGCCGCCACAACCAAACAAAGCAAAAACGCGTACTTGTCGATGCGATACAAGTGCGACAAATGCTCTTTGGTTACCATGCGAATCGCCACATACACCAAAATGGAAGCGACAACAGGCAAAGGCAGATACTTAAACCAAGGTAAAAGTACAAGCGCGATCAAAGCAACTGCCACGCTGCTAATCGCGGCCGACGATTGGTGAGTCGCACCACTTTTCACATTCAGCGCGGTACGAGCAAGAGCAGCGGTGGCCGGAATACCCCCAAATAGTCCAGACACAATATTCGCAATACCGAGACCAAACACTTCCTTGCGCGCATTCATGCGCGTCCCTTTCATGCCGTCGGCAATTTTTCCTGATATAAGTGTTTCGAGTACAGCAATAACAGCTATCGCAACCGCACCAGACAAATATGACCAATTAAATGAAGAGAAAAGAGACCAGTCAACCGGCGCAAATATGGTCGCTGGAATGGTGCCATACTTTGTTGCAAGTGTTTGAAGAGCAAATGAGAAAACTCCACGATCAGAGGCGATACCAAGAAGAATACCGAGCACAGCCACGGTAATGACTCCGGGCACTTTTGGTGCGTATTTCAAAAACCCAAATAAAAGAGCGATACCAACCGCAAAAATACCCACAGACCATAGATTTGCACTACCGATATGACGAAGCGATTCGACCACATTCTCGATAAATTTTTCATGCTTCGCAAGCCCTGAAAGACCTAAAATAAAGTTAAGTTGGTTGAGTGAAATAATAAATGCCACACCAAGCGTAAACCCGTGCACGACACTTGAAGGGATAAACACCAAGTACTTTTCTACGCGAAACGCAAAAAAAAGTAACGTCACAAACCCCGATAAAATTGCTAAGATCGGCAAAATGCTTACACCATATTTGAGCGCGTATACCGCAAGCAAACCGGAAAGCGCGCCCGTTGGACCAACGATATTAAACTTTGACCCACCGAAGATGGCGGCGAAAAGACCAGCCCACACCGCGGTCACCACCCCCATAAGGGGTGTGGCATTTGCGGCAATAGCCAGGGAAATAGAAAGAGGCAACGATACTAATGAAACAGTAATTCCTGACTTAATGTTCACGCGCAAATCCCATGTCTGCACAATCTGCTTAAACTGTTGCCCCATAGATATAAAAAAATAAATGATATTCCAACTGCGAATCGATACAACATATCGGTTAGCGGTGGGAAAGAGTTTACAAGCGTTCGCGATAGCGAGTCGCGTGTAAACCCAGCCCCTCCTTTTTTCCTTTGCTTCTCCTCCTTTCTGCGGCAGGCCTTTACTAGGCAGCCGCCGCCTCGGTTACCGGTTGAACCTCGCCCGTCGCTTCAGCGAACCGCCGGTAGACTTCACCCCGATGCTCGCGCCATTTCGTGGCCGACACATGGTAGGTCTTTCGCACATACCGCCCGGTCAACTCATCGTAGCGTGCGAAGTGCACCTCGCACACAACTGTGAGTTTTGCCGGGAAACCGTGCTGCCCGGCAAAACTCTTCAGTCGCTCCTTGCCGGCAACGAGATGCTCGATC
>CAZYEQ010000044.1:0-5408 GCA_964646505.1 uncultured Gammaproteobacteria bacterium | reverse complement strand
GACATCACCCATGTTTGCTTCGGGGGTAGTTACTTCCACCTTCATCATTGGTTCAAGAATCACCGGCTGTGCTTTTTTACACGCAGCTTGGAACGCCATGGAGCCAGCCATCTTGAAGGCAATTTCTGAAGAGTCCACATCGTGGTATGTTCCGTCGTACACTGTCGCCTTCACATCAACCAGTGGGTACCCTGCCACGACACCTTTTGAAAGTGATTCTTTGACACCCTTTTCAACCGCAGGAATAAATTCACGAGGAATCGCGCCACCTTTAATTTCGTCAACAAACTCAAACCCTTTTCCTTCTCCCATTGGTTCCACTTTGAGCCAGCAGTGACCATATTGACCACGACCACCGGATTGTTTTACATACTTTCCTTCTGCTTCAGCAGAACCACGAATGGTTTCTTTGTATGCTACTTGCGGCGCGCCAACATTTGCCCCCACACCGTGTTCACGCTTCATGCGGTCAACGATAATGTCGAGGTGAAGTTCTCCCATACCAGAAATAATGGTTTGGAGAGTTTCTTCGTCGGTATGCACTTTAAAGGTTGGGTCTTCTTCTGCAAGTTTTTGCATGGCAATACCCATTTTTTCTTGGTCGGCTTTGGTTTGTGGTTCAATGGCAATATGAATAACCGGTTCAGGAAATGACATTGATTCAAGTACCACAGGAAACTTTTCGTCACAAATCGTGTGACCTGTGCGCACATTTTTTAACCCGATCGCGGCCGCGATTTCTCCGGCATACACCTCTTGCACATCTTCTCGTGTGTTCGCGTGTAAACGTACGATACGACCAATACGTTCTTTTTCTCCGGTCACGGTGTTTACCACATAGCTACCTGCTTTGAGTACACCTGAATACACACGAAAGAAGACGAGTTTACCAACAAATGGATCACTTGCAATTTTAAACGCGATTCCAACAAATGGATGATCGTCTTTAATTGGTACTTCTTTTTTGACTTCCGCGTCATCAGGATCGGTCCCAACGAGTGGTGGTTTATCAAGAGGACTTGGTAAGTAGGCCACAACGGCATCAAGCACAAGCTGCACACCAATGTTACCGAGTGCTGAACCACACATCACCGGGTAAATGCGGTCTGAAAGCACCATCTCACGGATACCGGCTGCAATTTCTTCAGGAGAAAGAGTGCCTGTCTCAAGATACGTGTTCATGAGGGTTTCGTTCGCCTCAGCTACTTTTTCAATAAGAGTATTGCGATATTTTTTCACCTCATCCTTCATGTCGTCAGGAATGGGAATCTCCACTGTGTTGATACCGTGGTCACCCTCGAACTTAAATGCTTTTTCCGTGACCAAGTCAATAAGGGCACTAAACGATGACTCTTGCCCAACTGGAAGTTGAATTGCCACTGCGTTTTTTGACAAACGCTCCTGAATTGACGAAAGGGTCATGTAAAAATCCGCACCCATCTTGTCCATTTTGTTCGCAAAACAAATGCGAGGCACGTGATACTTGTCGGCCTGGCGCCACACGGTTTCTGATTGAGGTTCCACACCTTGTGACGCATCAAACGCAGCCACCGCGCCATCAAGTACACGAAGTGAACGCTCTACTTCAACGGTAAAGTCTACGTGCCCAGGGGTATCGATAAGGTTAATGCGATGATTTTTCCAAAAACAGGTGGTTGCGGCTGAGGTAATCGTGATACCGCGTTCGCGTTCCTGTTCCATCCAGTCCATGGTCGCTTCACCTTCATGCACCTCACCGATTTTATGTTTCTTTCCAGTATAGAAAAGAATACGTTCTGAGGTGGTCGTCTTTCCGGCATCAATATGGGCCATGATCCCAATATTCCTGATTTTATCGAGAGAATAATCCCGAGGCATACATGTGTAAAGTTCGATCGCTTCTTCTTACAGAAGAAAAGCGGAGCGATTAACGAGTAAAACGAGCAAAGTGCGCAAACGCCTTGTTGGCTTCGGCCATGCGATTCACATCTTCTTTCTTTTTGAGTGCACCACCAACACCATCAATGATGTCAACGAATTCCTGTGAGAGGCGTTCAGCCATGGTGCGACCTTTGCGACCACGGGCTGCTTCAATAATCCAACGAAACGCAAGCGCGTTTTGGCGATGGCTTGGTACTGGCATAGGCACTTGGTAGTTCGCGCCACCCACACGACGTGAGCGTACCTCAAGTTGAGGGCGCACCGTTTCAATCACCTGTTCGAAGAGTTTAAGGGCGTTGCCTTTTTTCTTTTCTTCAAGGTGAGCCATGGCGTGATACACGATGCTTTGCGCCACGGTTTTTTTACCCGACTCCATGACCATGTTTACAAATTTCGCGACGAGTTCACTGCGGTATTTTGGATCCACGGGAACGACGCGTTTAGGAATATATCTTCCGCGAGCCATATAAAAGAATATTAGCGGTTAGTTATTTCTTTGCTGCTTTAGGACGCTTCGCTCCATAGAGTGAACGACCACGACGACGGTCAGCCACACCTTGGGTATCGTAGACACCACGAACAATATGGTAACGAACACCAGGCAAGTCTTTAACACGTCCACCGCGAATAAGCACAATCGAGTGTTCTTGCAAATTGTGTCCTTCACCTGGAATGTAGGCGATCACTTCCGCACCATTTGACAGACGAACTTTGGCTACTTTACGGAGCGCCGAGTTCGGTTTCTTTGGTGTCGTGGTATACACTTTGGTACATACACCGCGTTTAAACGGACTTCCTCTGCGGAGGTCGGTGCGTTTGCGGTGCAAACTGTCGTACGTGTACTGCAAGGCAGGAGATTTTGACTTTGCCTTGATTGGCTGTCGGCTTTTGCGCAACAGCTGATTCATGGTTGGCATAGGGTAATTCCCTAAATAAAATAAATAAAATGGCCCCATTCGGGCCAATTCTTATAAGAAGTATCCCGAACGGCGTCTGCGTAAAGGCAGTAACGCTTCACCTGGGGCAAGCCCAGATTACTCCGTTCAATAAACCATTGTGAAACAAGTATACACGAGGAGTGCCCATACGTCAAGAGAGACACTGACGTTAAAAAAGATACCAAAAAAGAGCCTTCGCAAAAGCTCTTTTATTGGGAACCAGTTTGAGGAAACCAGAGGGCTCATCCGTTATGAACGGCGGAGAGCTCTCTCTGGTACAACCACGACTGGTAGCGTGGTTGTATTATAGGGGCCCGTTCACGGAGCCACCGAAGTGTGCGTAAAGACGCACCGGGGCCTGAAACCCCTCGCCCGATGGACGCTCGATCTCGAGGATCGAGACGTTGCCCTGGGTGACAGTGAACGAACGCCTCTGTCCAGCCGGGACACTACCCGTTTGGACGGCCGAGGCATTCAACCCCAACCGAACCGTGACCGACCCCGCACCCGCGGGGTTCTCGACCACGACCGTCATGCCCGGGGGCAAGACCTGCCGTATCGAGACGATACTTCCAGACTCTTCGCGGGAGCCAGGCCAGGTACCCACGAAGAAGAGGAACTGCTCCTTGCCACCTTCGAGAGTACGAAACCCCTGGATGCAATGCTCGACCACAGCGAGCCGAAACACGGAAGGGGTGTCCTTCACGCCCAGACCCTGGTAGGCCTGGGTGACCCATTCGAAGGGCGCATCACTCCGCAAAAAGCTGGCCCTCGGGAGAGTGTCGCACCCCCCGGCCTTGAAAAGACTCGTATCCTCTACACGAGGACGCGACACGGCCACCGCCTCATAGCGGTCGGTGTCGGCCCGGGCGGCCGACAGATCCTCCGCAGAGACCCGGAAGGCGGGCACCCCGTCCCCGTCGGAGCCGCGCCCGACGAACACCGGGGCCTCGGAACACCCGAGGCCGAAGAAGAACAGAAGAAACAGCGCTGACGTCCTCACGACGATCTCCTTCATTTCTTTCCCTAAAAAGCCAACAAAAACGCTGGCAGTCTGGGAAGAATACACCTTAAATATAGCATAAAATACGAAAAAAGTCAAGCCCCTGTACAGCCCCGGTGGTATTAAAACGGTCCTTTCACTCCGACAATAAGTTGGTACATCAACCCCACAATCGGGGTTATGGAATGTGAAAAAAAGAAGATAAATGCGATCAGAAGTACATACCCCCACTGTTCTAACACCTGGCGCACCTTCCACAGTGAGTCAGGAATAATCGCCAAAAGCACCTTTGAACCATCAAGAGGTGGAATGGGCACCAAATTAAACACACAGAGCATGATATTCGCGTACGCAATAAGCGCAAACGCCTCAAGTGCTCCCCCGCCAATGTCATAGCGAACCAACAACCCAAATACGAGCGCAAGCAACACATTAGCAAAGGGCCCTGCTAAGGCTACCCACACAGGCCCGGTGCGTTGATTACGCAAGTTGTACGGGTTATATGGCACGGGCTTGGCATAGGCGAACAAAAACCCGGTCGGAATAAGCAAAATCGGCAAAAGCACCGTACCAATAGGGTCGATGTGCGCCAGCGGGTTCAAGGTAAGGCGTCCGGCATACCGCGCCGTTGGGTCACCCAAACGCTCGGCCATAAACCCGTGCATATATTCGTGAAAAATAGCCGAAGGAACAATAACAAGATAAAAAAGAAGAAAATCCATACACTCTTGACAAGGGGGTACAATTACGGTATCATGCCGACATCATTATGGTCGGTTACGTATACCCTTATAGGAGAGTATACACGAAACTGTCCTCTTACCCAATATCTTCCTTAATCCTATGGCAGCAAAATGCATGTTAACCGGCAAAAAAACCACTGTCGGCAATAACGTTTCTCACTCAAAAGTAAAAACCAAACGTCGCTTATACCCAAACCTCCAAAAGAAACGCATCTTTATTCCAGAACTTGGAAAAACCGTGACCGTAATGGCTTCAACCCGCGCGTTGCGCAGTATGAAGAAAAATGGCGCGTTGAACTTTATTCGCCAAATGCAGCGTCAAGGATCACGTATCAGTGTATAAACAACCACATACATAAAACACCGGAGATACGTCCGGTGTTTTATATTTCAAAAAAGGTTATTTGAAGATCGCATCCCCTTCTTTCAATCGCGCATCGCGCGCGGCGTTTCCGCCTTGAATCACGTACTCCACAAATCGTCGCTCGCCAATACCTGAACTTCCGACAATCAAAGCGGTTTCGTGGTTAGGCACATCTTTTAAACGATCATAACAACGCACGGGGCCGATGTTCGCGAGAATTGTTTTTCCAGGAAGAAAATCAATGTCTTCCGGAAGCGCGGTAGTTTTGCAATTACCAAAATTATCAATTTGCCATACACGATGCGCCGTATGCGCGTGAGAAAAATGATATGGTTTTGCCGGCACCATATGTTTGCGCCACACCCAATACGCGAGCCTGGGCACATATTCAAAACTACGAAATTGTGTCGCGGTAACGCGGTCACGATCCTCCTCAGATA
>CAZYEQ010000043.1:2604-5416 GCA_964646505.1 uncultured Gammaproteobacteria bacterium | reverse complement strand
GTGATGTTCATAACGTGTTTCACATTGTATCCGTTTGCTAACAGAACACGCTTCAGTGTGTCTTCAAAAATATACGTACGTAAATTACCCAAATGCGCGAAGTGATACACGGTCGGACCACAGGTGTACAAACCAACAAAATCGGCTTCACGTGGTGTAAACAACTCAACGGTACGACTCATGGTGTTATAGAGGCGAAGATGTTTAGGCATAGAGCAAAGATATGTTTCGTATCGTACGAGAAAAGGGTATTTCTGGCAAGTTTTTTGTGAAGGCTTTGTGCCATATACATTTTTTTCATCGGTGTGTTATACTATATTCGCGTGAATGTATTTGTATGCCACTTTTTCAAAAAGTTGAATCATTTATCGGAGTAGACATCGGAGCACACGGCATAAAGGTTGTTGAGCTTCGAAAAAATAAAAATCGTCCGCAACTTTGGACCTATGGCGCAATTGACGAGGCGCTTGATATTCATGCGACGAACGTGCAAGACAAACCAAAAGATCAAGCATTTGGCGAATCAGTGTCCCCAAGCGCGCTTCCTGCGCCAACAGAATCAATGAGTGAGGCTGAGCGCGTGAATCATTACGCGCAATTATTGCGTGAAGTATTGCACCGTTCAAAAATTACGAGTCGCACTGCCGTTGCGAGTCTTCCGGTGTCGTATGTGTTTCATACCATTATCACACTGCCTCAGCTCACTGAAAAAGAAGTGATACAGCATGTCGAGGCTAAAATCAGCAAACTTCTTCCGCGTCCGGCAAGCGAAATGCAGGTGGTGCATCAAAGCATTCCGCAGACCGAGGTTGAAAAACAGCGAAAAAATATGCGTGTATTGGTAACCGCAGCCCCAAAAGAAATTATTCAATTTTATACAAAAATTTTTGAACGCGCGGGATTGCACTTAGCCGAACTTGAAACTGAAGCCTTTGCGCTCGAGCGTTCACTCGTTGGTCGCGACACCTCAACGGTACTTGTGGTTGATATGGGCGCGGAACGAACCAACTTTTTTATCATGGATCAGGGGCTACCGGTGACCCACCGAAGCATTCAAATCGGAGGTGCTCTTGTGGATGCTATATTGGCAGAGCGTTTGGGAGTGAAGCGTGACGTGGCAAGTGATATGAAGTACGATTTAGCGCATGCGTCGTCATCTGTTGTACGCGATCTCCTTTTTTCACAGGTGATTGAGCCGATGATTAAAGAGGTACAGTACGGATTTGATTTATATTTGCGTCAAACAGGTAATGAAACAAAACGCCCAGAAAAAATAATTCTCACCGGCGGGTCAGCACTGATTCCTGCCATTCAGACTGAACTTTCAAACGCATTTCCTCTCAAAGTATTTGTCGGTGATCCGTGGGCAAGAGTGGTGTACCAGCAAGGGCTAAAGCCGGTTCTTGACGCGCTCGGGCCACGTATGGCTGTTGCTATTGGACTTGCTCTGCGAAACATAGTATAATTTTTTCATAGTTTTCGTTTGTATTATTTTTTATGGCAGATACGACGCCAAAACATGTTCTCTTAGTCGAAGACGACACGTTTCTTGCAAATATTTACAAAACCAAATTTGAAATGGAAGGATTTAAAGTTACTGTTGCGGAAAACGGTGAAATTGGGCTCGACGAGGTAAAAAAGAAAAAACCGGATATTGTTCTTTTAGATGTGCTGTTGCCAAAAATGGACGGTTTCACTGTACTCAAACATATCAAAGAAGACGCGAGCCTTGCGTCTACTCCTGTGATCCTTCTTACAAATCTTGGTCAAAAAGATGATGTTGAGAAAGGGTTAGAGCTCGGTGCCGTTGATTATCTCATTAAAGCCCATTTTAAGCCCTCAGAAACAGTATCGAAGGTAAAAAAAGCATTGCATATTGCATAAATATTACGCTATGGTTTTTTTCAACAGGAAAGGGGGTGAACAGCATGACTAATAAAAAAGGTTTTACGCTTATCGAATTGCTCGTTGTTATCGCCATCATCGGCTTACTGTCCACCTTGGCGGTAGTGGCTCTCGGTTCAGCGCGTGAAAAATCACGTGACGCGCGCCGTTTGTCAGATATTAAGCAAATTCAAACCGCGCTTGAACTCTTCTATACCGATAACAACAGTTATCCAAGCTCAACAGCAGCGATCGCGCTCGGAAGCGCGAACTATGCGTGTTTAAATGCATCAGGGTTTCAGGCAGCACCATGTGCGGATGCGTATATGGGTTTGGTACCTGCGGATCCAGGAAATACTGATACCTATCAATATACCTCAGCAGATGGTTCATCATACTCACTTACCACCGTTCTTGAGGGTGAAGTAAGTGGTTTGTCCGGTACTATTCTCGCAACCCCATCTGGGTTGACCGCGTCATCAACTCCATAGTTTTCTGCTAGCAGAAAAAACAAACACCCCTTCATACTTGTGGGGGTGTTTAGTTTATGATATTTATACAAAATTGATCATTTATCTTTCTGTTTTCCCGCATCTTCATTTTTTTTTGCAAAAAACAATCATGGTAAATATGGGGAAAAAAGCCATAGTAACTATAACGAAAAAATCATAATGACGTCTTGACTAAACCTCAAGGACATGGTTGTATAAAAGGCGATCTTCCTATGAGGAAAAAGGGGAGAGAACTTCTTTTTTCTCTTTCCCCATAGAAACAAAGTCCGCAACGGGGCACCAAGGTGGTGGCGGCAGTAGTAGAGGAGTAGAGTCATGAATAACGAGAATACCATCATGCTTAGCGGAGAGATCGTGCGGAGCGGGCTCCTCGCTCACTTCGGCCTGAACAGCCTGAATATCTTGAACGAGAGGGG
>CAZYEQ010000043.1:0-2504 GCA_964646505.1 uncultured Gammaproteobacteria bacterium | reverse complement strand
GCGGGCTCCTCGCTCACTTCGGCCTGAACAGCCTGAATATCTTGAACGAGAGGGGTGAGGTGATCGCGACACTTCTGACCCAAGTGGATCTTCGAGACTATCTCCTTGATTTCGCGAAAGCCAATTTGGGCCTACCACTCATCATCATGGCTATGTTCGAGCGGGAGTGTCGCTCGGTGCTCACCCCTGACTACGCCTCTTTGGCTTCGGCTGTGGCCGGGGCCAAGGCGGTGAAGGAGTGTGTCGATCAAGGGGGATACAGCTTTGCGCGAACTGGTGACCACGGTCACTTCATGTATCCAGGGGGCAGCACCAGTGAAGAGATCAGGTCCTTCCAGGAGGGGTTCCTGCATGTGTACAAGTGTTCGGTCGGTGGAAATTTCAATGATGGAATTGCCATCAAATTGCTCAAGGACCTGAGCGCTGCTACTCTGCCGATCGTGCGCGACACGATGATGGAGCCGAAGAGGGGAGACGTGCGGATTATTTTCACCTCTGTGCGCACCGCAGACAACATGGCGAAAGCCATCCTTGCCTAAATCGCGCGTGGTGCGCGAACAGTAGACAAACCGCAGAGAAAGCCTGTCATTTCTCTGCCGCCTATTACTATTTGTACACAGATAGAGATAGTTGAGGCGCAGCCCATAGTTTGACATTTGACAAAACTTGCATTTTGTGCTATACTATATTCCGTAATCCGTTAGGTGAACTTGGCACAAACCATCGTCGTTTTTAGATGATAGGGGGTATACAGTCATCGTACGGTCAAAGGTCGATTAATTCGTACATATCCCAAACGTATGTCATTTCAAAACGACAGACAAATGGTGCAGGTAGACTTGAACTGTGCTGACTGTGGCGCTCATATTTCTGAGCTTCCATTTCAGCCATCAGGTGACAAACCTGTGTACTGCCGCGATTGTTTGCGCAACAAACGTGCAAACGCACCTCGCCCAGCAGCCCGCCAAATGTTTGATGTAGACTTGAACTGTGCACAATGTGGAGCGCATATCGATAAATTGCCGTTCCAACCATCTGGCGCACGTCCAGTGTACTGCTTCAACTGCAACAAGTCTCGCGCTCAGGCGTAAGAACCGTTGCCGTCAAAAAGGCAGCCCGCAAGGGTTGCTTTTTTGCTTTTGTTGTGGTAAAAATGAAGGATATATGAACACGGTTCGCGCCAAAAAAACGCGCCAAAAGAAGAAACCTCGCGTGCTTGTTGCTATGTCGGGTGGGGTGGATTCTTCAGTTACGGCAGCTTTACTCCAAAAGGCTGGGTTTGAAGTACATGGAGCGTACATGAAACAGTGGAGTGACGCGTACGAACTGAGTGGCACCTGTACGTGGAAAACCGACCGCCGCGATGCCATGCGCGTTGCAGCCAAACTCGACATTCCTTTGTATACCTTCAATTTTGAAAAAGAATATCAAGAAAAAGTTGTTTCTTATTTATTTACAGAATACGAAGCCGGCCGCACACCCAACCCCGATGTGATGTGTAATAGCATGATCAAATTTGGGGTGTGGCTTCAAAAAGCGAAAGAGCTTGGCTTTGATTACCTTGCCACAGGGCATTATGCTGGGGTAAAGCATGGCAAAACCGAATCGTATCTTTTGGAAGCAAAAGATACCGAAAAAGATCAAACCTATTTTTTGCATCAACTCACAGGTGAGCAGCTCAGCCACACGCTGTTTCCTTTAGAAAAATATAAAAAAGCGCAGGTGCGAGCGTTAGCAGAAAAATTTGACCTCCCCACAGCGCATCGCGCCGAAAGTATGGGCATTTGTTTTGTGGGTGAAGTACCAATGAAAGAGTTTATTGCGCAAAAAGTAAAAGAACAGCCTGGTAACATTGTGACGAGTGGGGGAGAAGTGATTGGTGAACACCGCGGGCTGCCATTTTATACTATTGGTGAGCGACATGTGGGTGTGCAAGATGCGCGTAAGGGTGCTGATAAAGAACCGCTGTATGTGGTGGCAAAACGAAAGAAAACAAACGAGCTTGTGGTAGGCTACGCGAACGACGAACTTCTTTACACCAACACCGTGTACGTGCCACAGATGCATTTTATTGATGGACAAGAGTCAGCGTTTCCCATACAATGTGAAGTGCGCTTTCGCCATCGGGGTGAAAAAAAGAAAGCAACAGTTGCAAAAAAAGATGACGGCGTGCTTATTACCTTAAAAACAAAAGAACGCGCCGTGACCCCCGGGCAATTTGCGGTTTTGTATAAAAAAGGAGTTTGTATTGGTGGTGGAGCCGTAGATATTTTAGAATCATAATATGACCACGAACGAATTACGTCAAGCCTATCTCAACTTTTTCGCCTCACATGGACATACAATCGTGCCGTCGGCTTCCCTCATGCCAGACAATGACCCAACCACCCTTTTTACTGGGTCAGGGATGCAGCCAATGGTACCGTATCTTCTCGGTGAAAAGCATCCGCTTGGTACGCGCTTAACCGACTCACAAAAATGTTTTCGGGCGCAAGATATTGAAG
>CAZYEQ010000042.1:0-5489 GCA_964646505.1 uncultured Gammaproteobacteria bacterium | reverse complement strand
CACATACTACATCGAGGAGGGTGACCAGGTCACCAACAACTACACGACCACGACGACGGTGCCGTCCGAGATGGACGACATCCCCATGCTCGACCCGCGTTGCAACGGCACGACGACCAAGGTCTTGCTGTGGCGGGATGTCACGTTCGATCCCTCACCGCTCCAGCTGATGCCATTCGAGGCTCACAAGACTCTCATGGTCGTGAGGCTCGAGGCCTGTGAAGAGAAGGTCGATATCTACGGATTCGACCTCGGCTTCTTCGCGAGCGAAGGCATCACAGTCGCGCACACCTCAAACTCCGCCAACATCGAGAAGTTGGGGTTCCAGGTCGACGCTCGTGCCGGCGTGTTCAACTACGAGTACTGGTCCATCAACCCGGAGTCCTTCGGTACCACCGGGCGGAGCGGGACCTCGGTGATCACCGAAGATCGCCGTGCCGACTGGTACGGATCCTTCGGAAGCGGGGTGGAGCAGGAAGAGCCGTTCTTCTCGCTCGAACCCGGTGAGCGTGTGTCTCTGCTCATCTTCGGCAACGTCAGGACGACCGGCGCGGAAGGGACCATCGAGATGTCGATGAGCCGTCTTCGTCTCCGTCACAACGGGGGCGCGGATGGCGGTGTGCTCGTGATCGGCGACCAGAGGGTCTCGATCAGCGTGCACTAGACCATTCTGGCCAACCTTTAGCGAGTAGAAGGGCTCGCTAAAGTGGACTGGGTCGGGCGTTGCATTCGTGCAGCGTCTTGACCCAGGTATTTCTTTTCTTTATGAGTGCGTATCGCTCGTGAATGAAAGAAATTACGAAAAAAATAAGCGAGAGTAAAAAAAATTTCCTACCACACTGACACGAGCTATGAGCGCGTTACATGCGTTACATGCGTTTCATGACTCGTGTCATTTTTTTATACAAAAAAAATGGTATCCCTACTGAGTCGGCCACCGGTACCCCCGAAACACCCACTCAGCAACATGTTTTGCATCAGTAAACCTCGACTCTGTTGTACTTGACCCAAGCACGACCACATCAAGCATGTGACCGCCCTCCCCTTCTACCCGAACCGTCACATTGTTTCCTGCTTCTGGAATATAGCCGGTTTTTCCCCCTAAAATGTTTACAAAAGAATGAGGAACCCAGCCCAACAACAACCAGTCCGTATTCCATACCACCGCAGGCGCACGACCGGTGCGTTCAATGGTGTACGAGGGAATAATAAGGGTGGTACGAATACGCTCCTCTTGCATTGCTTTTTCGAGTAACACTGCCACATCAACCGCGCTCGCCTGGTTGCCTGCTTCTAACCCTGTTGGGTCGGTAAATACCGATTGATACATCCCAAGCACCCGCGCCTTTTCATTCATGCGCACCACGAACGCCTCCCGCGTTAGTCCACTCCCATCAACCAGGGCCATAATGGCTCGGTTTGACGACCCAATCAAGGCCGCGTGCCACAGCCACTCGTTGGTATACACTTCACCAGGCAAGAGTTGGCTGTCAGAAAAATCACCCGCTGGCACGGTACTTGTCGCATTCCAATCAAGATGCGCATCTAAAAGCACAAGCGCGCTTACGAGCTTGGTGATACTCGCAATCGCGTATGGAGTGTATGCGTCTTTTGTTACCAATATAGCCCCCGAAGCCACATCACGCACGGCTATAGCGCGGGCACTGGTGGTTGGTACAACACCACTTGTTTCTGCATTCCGCACAGGTGGCGACACACGCGGCACTTCGTCTACCACAACTGGTTCGGCCCCCCTGCTCGCATAGAGCGCAGACAAGATATACGCAGCGTCAGTAAACGATATACGCATGGTAGGTTTCTCACTAATCAAGCGCTCGTCTTGCACTGCTTTTTTTTCTTCTTTTGCGCTCGGCCAACCCGACGAACCCAGCCAAACCCCAAAAGCACCAAAACCAAAAATAAGTGTGATTCCAATAACGACAAGACCTATCCGACTGAAGCGCGGAGCAACTCCATATTCAAGCGACATAATCAATTCATTTCCCCCTCCAAAAGAACACGTTCAATGTGCGCGTGCGCGTGAAGCGCCTCAAACTCAGGCAACTCTTTTACCTCGTGTATACCAAGATGACGAAGCGCGTCGGCCGACAAGGTGTACACCCGACCCAGTTTTCCTTCCATATCACCCTCGTCAATAAGACCACGCACCAGCAAATTTCGTAAAATAAGCGCGCAGTTCACCCCCCGAATTTCTTCTAATTCTGGGCGCGTGACTGGCCCGCGATACGCAACAACCGTGAGGGTTTCAAGCTGGGCTTTGGTAAGCTCACCCGCAATTTCATCTCTGGTAAACGCCTCGACCATAGGGGCGTATTCGGCTTTAGTTACCATTTGCGCGCCGTCATGGGTACGCACAATCATCATCCCCGAATCACTTTCGGCGTGTTTTTTTTGTGTCAGTTCAAGCGCGTCTTCAATATCGGGCTCTTGCTTTTGGAGTGCCTTCGCCAACTGTTTCACGCTAACCGGTGAACCAGCCGCGAATAAAATGGCTTCGATGTGTGGAATAAAGCTCATACAGAGACAATCATTATATCACTAAATGAATCACTTTGCTCGAGTGAGATCTGGCGCTGTTTCATAAGCTCCAAAATCGCCAAAAAGCTCACGATGATTTCTGTTTTATTTTGCGAGCTTTCTAAAATCTCATGAAAAAGCAATCGTTGCCCACTCGACACTAACCGACGAATCGCATCAATGCGCTCTTTCAAAGACACGGTTTTGTCGATGTGTGTTTGGGGAAGAGGTTTTGGTGGAGCCAAACGCTTGACGAGTAGAAGCATAGAACCGTGCAAGCGCTCGAGTGTTACCCGTTCTGGCGGTACAAATCCTTCTGGTTTTTTGACCGTGCGTTCACGAGGAATACCGCGTTTTTCCGATAACCACAACTTGTGCAATTTTTTACTCGCATCAACAAATTGTTTGTATAATCGCAACTGTGCCTCCAAGTTTCCTTCATTATCATCGTCTCCTATCAAATTTGGTAACAGGGTTTTTGATTTTAATAGAAGAAGCTTGGCCGCGACTACTAAAAAGTCGGCAAGCTCATCAGGATTTTTTTCTTCTAAGGTGTCGAGATAGGTCAGATACTGTTCGGTCACAGCCGAAAGCGATACCTCACTAATAGTCATTTTTTCTTCCTGAAGGAGCGATAAAAGAAGGTCGAGTGGCCCGCTGAATTGTCCCAATTGAAACGCGAGCGTCATAGGCGCTTAGCCGATTTTTTCATCACGAATACGAATGTGTAAATCTTGTAGTTGCTTATCACTCACCTCGCTTGGACTCCCCATCATCGGTTCTTCGGCACGTTGATTTTTTGGAAATGGTACCACTGAACGAATATTCTTTTCACCTGTTAAGAGCATAACAAGTCGATCAATACCAGGCGCAAATCCACAGTGAGGAGGCGCGCCGTATTCAAACGCGTCAATCATGTGGCCAAATTTTTTGTCAACAACCGAGCGGTCATAGCCAGCAATTTCAAACGCGCGATACATGACTTCTGGATCTTTATTACGCACCGCTCCACTTGAAAGCTCGAGCCCATTCGCAATAATGTCGTACTGGTCGGCATCAATCGTGAGTGGATCTTTCGTGTTCAGTGCTTCCAAACCACCTTGTTGCATGGAGAATGGATTGTGCGCAAAATCTACTTTCTTATCATCGTCATTCCATTCAAAAAATGGAAAATCAACCACCCAAGCCCAAGCAATTACATTTGGGTCAGCTAAGCCCATCTTGTCGCCAGCGAGCGTACGCACGGCTCCAAGGGCTTTACACGACACTTCCCAGGCATCTGCCACAAAAAAGACAATACTTCCCTCTTCTGGTGTAAGGGCAGTTTGGAGGGCAGCGAATTCTTCAGGGGTAAAAAATTTGGCAATGGTTCCATCGAAGGTGTTGTTTTGAAACTTTAACCACGCAAGTCCTTTCGCTTTGGCGCGTTTCGCAGCATCAGTATAATCACCATCAATATCTTTACGACTGAGCGTAGCTCCACCTGGCACCACAAGCGCGCGCACATATTCTGCTTGCGCAAATACACTAAACCCGGTCTTTTTCGCCCACTCGCTCACGTTTTGAATCTTCATGTCAAAACGAAGGTCTGGACGGTCAACGCCGTATGTTTCCATAACCTCGCGATACTTAATACGAGGAAATGGTTTTTGTTGTACTTTTTTCCCAGCAACCTGTTCAGTCAGTTCCACGAAGAGTGGTTCCATGAGTTGAAAAAATTCTTCACGACTCAAAAAAGAGGTTTCGCAGTCGAGCTGGTAGAACTCACCCGGTGAACGATCGGCACGCGGGTCTTCATCGCGCATACATGGCGCAATTTGGTAGTAGCGGTCAAACCCAGCCACCATAAGAAGCTGTTTGTATTGCTGTGGGGCTTGTGGCAACGCGTAAAACTTCCCAGCATGAATACGGCTCGGCACCAAAAAGTCGCGCGCGCCTTCTGGAGAAGACACGGTTAAAATCGGTGTCGCAATATCTACAAATCCGCGCGATTCCATGAACTCGCGGATATGTTTAATCATTTTCGCGCGAAACAAGATATTGTTTTTTAACCGTTCACGGCGAAGTTCTAAGAAACGATATTTCAAACGAATCTCTTCATCTTCCTCGCCCTTGCCAGCATCAAAAATCTCAAACGGCATGGCCTTTGCCTTGCTGAGCACCTCAACATTTGTCGCTTGTACTTCAATTTCGCCAGTGGCAAGGTCTTTATTCACGGCTTTCGCATCACGCAGCACCACCTCCCCCTCCACCTTAATGACAAATTCGTACTTGAGAGATTCAGCAATATCAAAATGAGCCACCGTGTCGGGATGAAAAACAACTTGAGTAAGGCCATAACGGTCTCGGAGATCAACAAAAATAAGACCGCCCAAATCGCGACGTTTGTGCACCCAGCCTGATATGGTTACGTTTTGCCCAACCTCCTCTTTACGAAGCGCCCCGCACGTGTGTGTTCGGTACATACAGATAACAAAATAGTGTTCGTAGTATAGCACAATTTTCCCTTCTGACAAGAGGAAAAAACGCCTTGTTTTTTACATGAAAAACATAGTTTTTTGCCTATTTGACAGCGGAGGTTGGTGGGTTTACGGTATATATGAAGGAGTACAAAACATGAACAAAGGAGTGGAAAGCCAAAGCAGGGGTTTCATTGCTCGAAACAAGATGGCGTTCGGCGTCGCGGCGTGTGTCGGACTCTTTACGTTTGGAGCCCGGGCCCTGTATTTTTCATATTGTTTAAACGAGGTAACATCAGTTTGTTTGTTTCTCATGGTCGCCACAAGCTACCTCCTTATCCGTGAGGCGGTAGATAGACTGCCACTGGGCGAGCCCTCCATACCGATATTGCCGGCAGTTGAACTCCCACGTGGATTTGGCGAACCATTCGTTCGCTCGCCACCATTTGGTGACAATCATGCAAAAGCCAGCCTCTCTTCTGAGGAGCGAGT
>CAZYEQ010000041.1:0-5601 GCA_964646505.1 uncultured Gammaproteobacteria bacterium | reverse complement strand
TTTTTTATTTCTGACACGTTTTGCAATACACTGTTCCCCTACCAGCCACGACTGTTTTTATAAGTACCTTACCACACGCAGTGCACGGTTTCCCCCCTCTTCCATACACCTTCAAAAACTGCACAAAGTTCCCCTTTCTCCCTTCTGGATCACGATAGTCATTAAATGTTGTACCTCGCTCTTTAATAGCCTTTGCCATTATTTTTTTTGCAGACGCGACTAATCGTTCACTTTCTTTTTTTGTTACACTCGAAGCCTTGCGCCCTGGCCGCACCCCTGCCAAAAAACATGTTTCATCGGCATAAATATTTCCTATACCCGCAATAAGCGTTTGATTCAAAAGAACCCCTTTCACCGAAATAGAACGTTTTTTCAAAATAGAGAAAAGATACGCTGGGGTAAACTCTTTATCGAGTGGCTCAGGGCCATACCCCTTATACACACGCTCACGCGCCTCGTCGCTCACGATATCCATGTACCCAAACAATCGCATGTCGTTAAAAAACAATACTGATCCATTATGGAAGGTAATAATAATATGAGAGTGCTTGTTTGGTAATTCTGCATGCACAGGAGGAAATGTATGGCCACCGGCAATAAGTTTTCCACCAAAACGATACAAGAGTTGCCCGGTCATTTTTAAATGCACAGCGACATGCCCACCGTGTTTGAGTTCAAAAAGAAGCAGTTTGCCTACGCGAGCAATCTCAGAAATCTCATTCCCCTGCAATGTGTTTTGAAAATGAAGCACATCGCCTTTTACCATGCTGGCACGACGTACTTCTACCTTGTCGATAGGAATGTGAAGTATTTTTTTTCGCAAATCCTGGCGTATCGTTTCTACTTCGGGCAACTCTGGCATATTCGCTTTTCAAAAAGAAAAGCCCTCAAAACGAGGGCGTTTCTTTGGATAATGAAACGTTATTTGTTCATTCCACCCGACATCATGTTGTCTTTTTTTCCACACATGCATGGTGATTTACCACACACCGGGCAAGCGCCACCCATACCTTTGTTGCCGCAGGCACCACCACATCCACCCTTCATGCAGCATCGGCAAGCGGTGACCAAACCGTACACTGCTGACAAACCGACGAGAATATACACTACTTTTTCTACCATTGGCCAACCACCAAGAAGCGCGCTAACTAAATTAAAGTTGAACAAACCGACCAAACCCCAGTTTAACGCACCAACCAACACCAAGCCCCATGCAACATGGGAAACCCCACTTTTTCCACATTTACACATATGGTAAAAATTAAAAAATACCTATAGGGAGTATACCAAAGGCAGTAAAAAAACACCAGTAATATATGTTTGAGCCGCCTGTCGGACTTGAACCGACGACCCACAGTTTACAAAACTGTTGCTCTACCAGCTGAGCTAAGGCGGCATAGATGCTCATTCTCATCCACAGCATGTGATATTTATAGTAGACCACATGTTCCTTCAGAAAAAAGCATTCTTGTGGAAGGGGGGGGATTCGAACCCACGAAGGCGTAAGCCAGCAGATTTACAGTCTGCCCCGGTTGACCACTTCGGTACCCTTCCCTTTTCTATTTAAACGGACTCATCAATCTGTAAAATCTTTTGTTTAAGCACTGCCAATTTTTGATTGTCCGGATTGACTTTGCGCAAATCCTCCCATGCCTTCTGCGCCCCCTCTTTATTCCCCACCATTATACTGATTTCTACGAGCATGTCAAGATAGCGAGGGTTCTGCGGTTCAAGCTCAATCGCTTGCTGTATCGCCTCTTCGGCCGTTTCATACTGTTCAAGTGATTCCAAGAGTTCCGCAAGGCGAGCATATCGCTGTGGAATGTTGGCGTTTAAGAGTACCGCGCGTTCATATTGTTGTATCGCTTTTTCAGTTTCCCCATTTTCAGCATACAAATCACCAAGCCGCGCTGGAATTGTATCATCATTAGGATCAAGATGAAGCAAAAATTGATACGTTTCTTTTGCTTCGGTTACTTGTCCTTGTTTGCGGTACACTTCAGCCAAACCGCGATATGCGTCAGTGCATTTATTATCCACACGTATGGCTGCAATATATTTTTTTTCTGCCGCCTGATATTCTTCTTGAATCTCCTCATAGGCAGCCTCGGCTAACAGTGTTTGGATTTCACCTCGACGCTCGTGAATATCGGCAGGCGTGTCTCCTTCTCTTTTTTTGTCACGCTCACGCATGAGCGTATGTTCTACGTGCCCTACATATTTACGAAACTGCCGTTGAATGGTCTTCCACTTTGAATACACAGGTTTGAGTCGTTCCAAACGATGTTTTCGTGATGCTTCGGCCTTGGCCTCAACACGCTTACGCAAAAAATCATCTTTTTTCTTTTCTTCTTTTACTTCAGGAAGATTGTCAACATCAAGCACTGATAGTTGCGAAAAACGGCGTGCCACAATAAGAATCACCACAGCCAGTGAGATGAGTGTAAGAAGAAGTGGAAATACCGTGTAGACCATATATTACGGCTTGTCGGTAATGGCAGTAAGAAGCCCGGTAAACGACTCAAAGGTCGTACTCGCGCTTCCAACAAGAACACCCTGAACCGTTTCAAGTGAGACATATGGTAACACGTTTTCAGGCGTAACGCTACCCCCATACAGGAGAGGAATCTCCTTATTTGTGTACGTGCGAATCTCCGCGGTAATGAAACTCATCACATCGTCGGCATCGGCTGGAAGACAGGCATCGCCTGTACCAATAGCCCACACTGGTTCGTATGCAATAATAAGTGTTTGTTCGTCGGCAAGAGAAAGATTTTCAAACACTTTCATGATTTGTTTTTTCAATCGGTACTCGCGTTTTCCTGTTTCTTTTTCTTCTTTTGTTTCACCGATACACACGACAGGCGTTACTCCCGCATCAAGGCAGGCGTCTATTTTTTTACGAATATCAGTATCGTTTTCACCAAAAATATGACGGCGTTCGGAGTGCCCCAAAAGGATATACTCTACACCGATATCTTTGAGCATATGCGGTGACACCGCACCCGTGTATGCGCCACGGGGCACCCATGAGGCGTTTTGCGCGCCAAGACGCAGCGGTGACCCTTCAAAAATATGATCGATTTCTTTGAGCGCAATATCGGTTGGGAAAACCGCGATCGTTTTGTCGGTCGTATGTACGTGTTCGCGAAGCCGACTCGCCAGCATACATGATTCATCAAAATCAAGATACATTTTCCAGTTGGCAAACACAAAGGTGGCGCTCATAGGAAATACTTAAAGAGTAATGGCGTTAGCCTCAAGGTTACCAATGCAGGCAATACGCATTTCTTGTTGTTTGAAGATTTTTTTAGCAACCATTTGAACATCTTTCGCGGTAACCGCGTCAATAACCACTAAACGGTCTTCGGGTGTTTGGATGTTTTTTTGAAACAGAGCTTGCCGCGCGTACCAGTCGGCCTGTTCACTTGAATCTTCAAGGGCCAGGGTCATGCTACCACGAATATGCGTTTTCGCGTCAGCCAATTCCTTGGCAGACACAAGTTTGTTCGTCATTTTTTCAATTTCTTTTTGAATAAGCGCAATCGCTTTTTGCACATTTTTTGGCTCAAGCGCGGCACGAACATATTGGTACCCTGTGTCACGGTAAGAATCATGGCCACTACGGATAGTATACACCAAACCATTGCGTTCGCGCACACTAATAAAAAGTCGTGAGCTCATAGAGCCACCCAAAATGGTGTTCATTACCGACACGGCCGCGAGCTCTTTGTCGCCGTACTTAAACCCAGGAAATCCGATCATCATTTGGGTTTGGTCTGTTTCCTTTTTTTGAATTTTTACACGCTCTCGTTTTCCTTTTGGACCAAACAGCGCAGGTTTGTATACCTTTGATGGTGTGCCTGTGTTTGGTTCTTGTCCGAAATACGTTTCAATAAGCTGCTTTGTTTCAGGTAAAATTTTGCCGGCTACAATGATGGTCATGTTATTTGGTCCGTAAAATTTGCGTTTAAACGCAAGCACCTCGTCGCGTTTAAAACTCATCACATGCTCGGGCGTTCCGCCAATATCCCTGCCAAGCGGACATCCATCAAACATGAGTTCTTCAAAAATATTGTCGATGTTCATGATTGGATTGTCGCGATACATGCGTAATTCTTCCACAATCGGCCCTTTTTCACGTTCCATTTCCTTTGGATCAAACGCAGAGTGAAACAGCATGTCGGACAAAATATCGAGCGCGGTTTTAGTGTAATCGGCATCTGTTTTAATGTAATACCCGGTATATTCTTTGCTGGTATACGCGTTGTAGGCCGCCCCAAGACGGTCAATTTCACGGGTTAGCACAAGGGTATTTTTTCTTTTCTCTGTTCCCTTAAACATGAGGTGCTCGATAAAGTGCGAAACCCCTGATAATTTTTCAGTTTCGTAGCGTGACCCAAGTGGATACTTAATAAGCACTGTCACTGAGCGTGTATCTTCTTGAGGCACCAAAATAACACGGGCTTTATTTTTAAGTGTATATTCTTCAAACATAGGTTAGGCAGTTAATTTTGTGGCGATGTACTGTGACAACTCGGCCATTGCAATACGTTCTTGAGCCATAGTGTCGCGGTCACGCACCGTCACTGCTTTGTCGTTTAACGAATCAAAATCAACGGTCACACAAAATGGTGTTCCAATTTCATCTTGACGGCGATAGCGTTTCCCGATTGATTGGGTTTCATCGTAATCAACCATGAAGTTTTTGCGAAGTGTTTGAGCAAGCTCTTTAGCCACGCCAGAAAGTTCTGGTTTTTTTGATAGTGGCAACACCGCCACTTTGTATGGCGCAAGGTGTTTTGGAAACTTCATTACAATACGTTTGTCAGTCTCCCCTTCTTCAGCCGTAGGCGCTTCTTCTTCGTGATAGGCTTCAAGCAGCGACACCAGAAGCATGCGGTCGATACCAAAGGTTGGTTCAATCACATGAGGTACAAATTTTTCGTTTGTGACTGGGTCAAGATATTCCAAACTTTCCCCACTCCCTTTCATGTGACGCGCAAGGTCAAAATCGGTACGATACGCAATACCATGTAATTCTTTCACCCCAAACGGATACTTGTACTCAATATCCATGGTACGTTTCGAATAGTGCGCACGTTCACCATCTGGAATCTCATGCCACACCAGATTATCCATATTGATTTGCATCACATCTTGCCACCAACGCTTAATTTCTGAAAGCCACATTTCAAACACCTGTTCCCACTCTTTTGGATTAATGAAATATTCAAATTCACCAATTTCAAATTCACGGGTACGAAAAATAAAGTTACCGGGCGTAATTTCGTTACGGAAGTTTTTTCCAATCTGCGCAATACCAAATGGCAAACGGCGACGTGTTGCCTGCAGTACATTTTTAAAGTTGACAAACATGCCAGCCGCTGTTTCAGGGCGAAGATACGCGGTTGACGTTGAATCTTCGGTTGGACCAATAAAGGTTTTGAACATCAAATTGAAATTCTTTTGCCCGGTCAATTGCCCACCACAGTTCGGACATGGAATTGCTTGTACATCGCGGGGCGCTTCTTTGTCATAGCCCGGTTCAGCTGCTTTGGCTTCGAGCAAATGATCGGCGCGAAAACGGTGATGACACAC
>CAZYEQ010000040.1:0-5637 GCA_964646505.1 uncultured Gammaproteobacteria bacterium | reverse complement strand
CCTCCAGGGCCCCAGTCTTTTTTTAGAAGAGCTATCGCCTGAAGTGTACGAAGAACATGGGGTTCGTCAGGCCGCGCCACTAACTGCTTTTAAGGACTTATCTGATGAAAGTGAGGGGATTACCTATGAATCTGAAGACGAACCGTTTTCTTCGTTAAAAAAAGAGAAAAAACGGCCAACGTCGTTTCTTTCAAGTATTGAAGATCTACTGGCTTGACACAATACGCTTTTTTAGCTATACTCTAACCAATATTTGACTTTTCTATATGAAATTTACTGGCATGAGCGAAAAAACTATCGTGATTGTAAAACCAGACGGTGTACAGCGTGGTTTGGTAGGTGAGGTGATTAAACGCCTCGAAACCAAAGGGCTTAAAGTGGTTGGATTGAAAATGGAATATTTGAAAGAATCACAGCTTCGCGAACACTACGCGCACCATGTTGAAAAGCCATTTTACCCAGGACTCGAAGCGTTCATGAAATCAAGCCCAGTCGCGATTATCTGTGCTGAGGGAAAAAATGCCGTAGCTGCTGTTCGCTTAATTGCTGGTGTTACCCGTGGTCACGAGGCAGATGCTGGCACCATTCGTGGCGACTTAGCGATGGGTGTTTGTAACGTAGTACACTGCTCAGATACACCAGAAAACGCCGAACTCGAAGTAAAACGCTTCTTTAAAGAAGAAGAAATATACGACTACAACAAAACCGAATATCTCCATGTGTACATGGACGATGAACGCGCGTAATAGGCCGTGTGGATAAGTTCCGCTTGACGACCAAAGAGGGAGTTCGGTAAGCTAAATCATATTCATCATATGCGAAACATTGCATCACAATTATTTACACTCATTTGCAATGTGCTCGGCCTCAAACCGGTACTGTTTGCGTGCGTCACAAAGACAACCATGCACACATATACCAAACAACTTGGGGTGGAATACTCATGTGGTGAAGGCGAAGGTTGCGAATGCGGAGACGGATGCAACTGCTAATCACACATACAAGTATAACCCACCCCGAGCAATCGGGGTGGTTTCTTTTGGAAAATGTTTGTGGGTAGCATGGAATTGAAGAAGGGGATCACTTCCATGCTACCGGACCTACGGGAGGGCTAAAAGTTTGGGTGGCTTCCGCTGCTCAACTCCGGTGCACAAACGGCAACGCAACAATCAAAACACAGAGAGGGATTGATCATGCACATCCAATTTGAAATCGACAGTGATGCTTCGGATGAGGAGAGGCGCGTGGCGGCGCGGCAAATCGATGCCCGTGATCGTGAGGCACTCGAGGCCGCTTACTTGGCTGGCACGCTCTCGCCGGCCGTCCTCGCGGTCGACTCTGGAGTCGTGCTGACCCGGGAGGAGCTTCTCGGTCAGGACCAGTGATCACGGAGGGTGCGGGGAGACTCCCTGCGGATCGGTTCGCACCATGTGCGGACCGATCGGGAAGAGCAATTGCGTTGCCTTCCCCAACGATACTCGGACGAAAGTCCGGGTATCGTGGTGGAAGTGGTTAACTTTCGCTATGAAGCAGGGAGGGTAGATGTATTTTGCCGAGAAAGGATCTCGCGGATGCGCTCGTCGCTCCGCTTGGTCGCGTTTGGTGAGCGGTGACTCAAAGGAGAAGAAGAAAAGGGGAGATGGAGAGTATCCCAATCGAAAAAGGGCGCGCAGGCTTAAGCGCTACCAGGAGCTGCTTGGTCTCGTAACCCTAAGAGGGAAACCCCTCTTCGGTCATATGCATGTAGAAGCGTGTGCCCTCGCCGTGGCTCTCGGCACCGACTTCTCGGCTGATGAAGATCGTGCGCTCTTGGGCGCGCAGGAGGGACTATCCATGAGCAGCGACACGAGCGCGCATCAGAACGAGCTTGCAAAGGTGGGTACCAACCGCAGCGCACCCCTCGATGAGGGTAGCGGGGAAGTGGTGGTCATCCCGCGCCATCTCAGTGATCTGCAGCGGTTCGATCTGTGGGCTCCTCCTCCCATTCATGGTGAGGTGCGCTCAGAGGTCTGAAGAAGGATGCCTATCCTTTTTCAACCTATTATACCCGGCTATCGCACGTGCGAGACGCCGGTTTTTTGTTATCTTTTATCCACACTTGCACACTTTTTTTTAGAGCGTTATAGTACTAATGATCTTGACTCAGCACCGCGACAATTCTTATTCTACAACTGTTCTATCAAGGGAAACTCACATCGAGCAAGCCCGTGGGCCAGCTCTGCGGTTACCCACCTACATCGTAGGGATAGAGAATTTCGCATGCCGGGCGAGATCACAAAAGTCATCCTCATAAGAGGTTGTTTTTTGTTTCAACGCATGTTAGAGTAAGGCCACAAAAATCGGGCTATAGCGCAGTTGGTAGCGCGCATGCATGGGGTGCATGAGGTCGTGGGTTCAAGTCCCGCTAGCCCGACATCGTATGAACGACATTTCACTGTTTACGCTGCACACTGTCGCGCTAAGTAAAATCATGAGCGCGCTTTTTTTGCTCAGCATCATTTGTATTTTTCGCTTCAGTAAAAAACATCGTGCCTTGCTGATCGCTTTTTTGTCAGGGCTCACCGTTTCAGGTTGGTACATGGTGTGTAGTCGCGGGCTCCAAAAAATGTGGCACGGCAACGTGGGTGATGAAATATTCCACCTTGCGTTTTTAACCCAGGTCATGCAGAGCAATCCATTTTACGATTTTTATTACCACGGCCTTCCTGCATTTTACCCGCCACTCTATTTTTGGCTTACGGGTTTTTTAGGAAAATTTTTTGTCCATACTGCGGTAGGTGCTACAAAACTCGGCATCACTCTTACGTTTTTTTGCTGGTTCGTGGGTATCTTTCTTTGGTGCGCTTTATATAAAAAAACACTTGCAAAAAAAGATGACGCGTCAGTGGTGTTCTCTCCCTGGTTTTGGCTTGCCGCATCCGCGGTCACGTTTTGTCTACTCCATGTTGAAGATTTTTTATTCAAACCATACGAAGTGTTGTCCGCACTCGGTGTAGTCCTGTTCGTGGTATTTGTGGCAAAAGGTTTTCAGGAAAAAAACTGGTCTCTCAAACAGTATATTTTTTTCGGTGTTTCAGGCGGCCTTCTTTTTCTTACTTACTACTTTTGGTGGTTCATTGCGATTCCAGCGCTTTTTATACTCGCGTTTTTAAGCGAGGAAAAAAAGAAAAACACGCTTCGAGTTATCGGTTTTGGCGTTGTGATGTTTTTGGTTGCCTCTCCGTACCTCGTACCACTGGTATATTCATTTCGACACGGTATTGAAAATTGGCAGAGCGCGTATCTTATTCCTGAATATTTATACACGTTTTTGCCATATGTCACCTTCGGTTTCCGCCCCTTGGGAATTATAGTCGGCATGTGTGGCATGTACGCCTATCGAAAACACGCTACCATACGTGCGACGCTAGGTATTGCTCTTGTGGGATACGGGTACCAGCTTGTAAACCTCATATTCTTTTTATGTGGGTTCAAACCAGCTATTCCAAACAAACCGTTTGATTTTTTGGTAACATCGGCATTTGGTGTGGCAGCAGCATATACCCTTGTTATGGTATGGCAAACATACGTATCGAAACGTTCAACCGAATGGAGGCGAGGGTTTGTAATCGCGTGTGTGATACTGTCGCTCCCATTTTGGCCGATGACTGGTTTTATGGATCGAAAAGAAACACTCGAAAAACTTGATGCCCTACGAACTACGCCACCGGCAAGCGTACTTGCGCGTGATATAGCCCGCACCGTGCCCGATTACGCAAACCGTACTTGGCTTACAAGTGGTATTCCGGACATTAACGCCTACATCCCACTTCATTATGTTATTGCGTATAATCCACACTTTAGTCACTATGCCGCGAAATATAGCGAGCGGCTAGAAAAAGTAACTGAACTCACCATGCTTGATGAACAGAAATTTTCTGAACGCATACGCGAACTTTCTATTGATGCCATGCTGCTATATACCGATGCTAGTACAAGCACATACCCTCTCTTTTTTTGGGCAGATCATTATCCAAATGGAGGGCGTGAGTATGAACTTGATATAGCAAAAAAGAATGTCCAAGCACTGCGCTGGAAAGAGGTGTTCCGTGGGTACGGTTGGGTCATCTTGATTAAAGAAAAAGAGGGTTGACAGAGGTGAATGTTTTGAGTACACTCATTCATACTGTTATATCTATGTATCACGTCCTTCTGTACTACAAACTTTGCGAGGTTCCAAATCCCGATCGCGAAGTCGTAATTCAAAAAGAGGTCTGTAGGGCTCTTGGGCTTACCGGCCGTATTTTGATTGCAGAATATGGGATTAACGGTACGGTTGGTGGGACGAAAGAGGCGATTCAACAGTACCGTGCCTATATGGATCAAACACGTCCATGGCAGAGAATTGATTGGAAAGAAAGTACGAGTGAGGTAGCCCCATTTCCTCGCCTACGTGTACGCCGTCGTGATGAAATTATTACCACAGGCACAAAAGACATGGTAACAGGCGCATGTGCGCGTGCACGTCATGTTTCTCGCGATACCTTCCACGAGTGGCTTGTAAAAGGAGAAGACATGGTGATTCTCGACATGCGTAATGATTACGAATGGGAGATTGGTCGTTTTGTACATTCCGTTCGTCCACCGATGAAATATTTTCGTGAACTGAAAGATCATATTGGGTGGTACAAAGAAAACTTCATGGGGAAGAAAATTGTCACGTTTTGTACTGGCGGTATTCGCTGTGAACCAGCCACAGCCTTTTTGCTTCAACACGGGTTTGATCCGAAAAATCTGTATCAACTTGAAGGGGGTATTGTGAAGTACGCGGAAAAATACGGCAATGATGGGTTTTATGAAGGAAAATGTTTTGTGTTTGATGATCGCATTGCGGTACCGGTAAACACAAGCGACACGGCTGTTATTGTGGGTAAGTGTAAGCACTGTGGTACAAAAAATGATACCTATCGCAATTGCGCGAACCGTTTTTGTAACGCGCTCTTTTTAGCGTGCGATATGTGTAATGCCACGTTTACCAATGCCTGCTCTGAGGCGTGTCATGTGCGCGTAACATCAGACACAACGAGTATGCGCCCTGCAAGCCCAACCATGACCGCGATGGTCGAGGGTTGACAAATGCTATACAAAGAGTAGAGTAGAAAAGGTATGAAAAAAAGCCAACAACAAAACGTAATGATGGGTATGATGATGGCGTTCGAAACGCTGGAGTTTTTTGCTGCCTAGGAAAAGAAAACGGCAGAAAAACACTCCAGCCTTCACTCGAAGGCCTTTTGTTTTTTATAGGAGTCACAGATATATGTTTGTCACAATCATTAATGATTGCAAAGACGCGAACGCGGTCGGTCGGCAGGGGACGCGTGCAGGCGTGCTTTTTGGAGTACCGATTACTATGGTTGGGGTTGAAAGTGATTTAGCCGCGGCAGGCAACTTAGTTGATGTGCTTGACGCAGGACTAGGTGAAGAAGGGGTGGTGCTTGTGAACGTAGCTCCACGCCATGGTGAGGCGAAAAAACATGAAAATGGCACGCCATTTGGATTTTTTTGGTACAAAAAAACGCTTGTGGTTGCCTCGGTTGATGGGGCGACGGTCGCGCTTGCCGACAGGACGACAGCGGTCGCAACAGTGCTAGCGATTTC
>CAZYEQ010000039.1:0-5746 GCA_964646505.1 uncultured Gammaproteobacteria bacterium | reverse complement strand
CGAGAAATGCGCATAAATAAAGAAGGTGTCTATGGTGTGGCTCAGTATACCATAAAAAAGGCGTTTGGCAAGGGGTAGTTACTCTGCTCACGTTTCTCTGTTTCTTTTTGGCGCGACCTCGCTCAGACTCCACGTTCCTTTTTGGTCAATAAGGAGGAAATCCATCGGCTCGTCCCATGGTTGCCGTTTGAGTGATGTAGGGGAGAGTTGCGCAGGAAAAAGAACACCGATGCGTACCCAGTGTGCTGGTATGTGAGAAAGAAAGCGATCGTACCAGCCACCACCGCGTCCGTGCCTGGTGCCGTTTATATCAAAGATGCGACCAGGGCAAAACACAAGAAGGGTGTCGTGTTTGTGTTTTTCGGTATAGAAATTTGCAAGTGCGAGTGGGTCAGTGGTTTTGTTTGGTGGAATAATTACGATTGGTTTGGTGTATAAAGCAAAAAAAGACAAAACGGATGGTTCGTTTTTGAGAGATGTGTAGATGATGTTACCGTCGTGTGGTGGAAGTATGTCGGCAAATGAACGCTCATTGGAGGGGTCCATATGAACTTTAGTTTGGTGTGTTGTTCGCTACAGGTTTGGGCGAGAGTCGCAAACGTAAAAAAGGAAGAAGAAATAAAAGCGCCATCATGATGGTTTCAATAAGAAAAAACATGTACGGTTGAATGGCCTCGGCAATGGTGTAGGGCCATGAGAGTGATAGAATGGTGAAGATACACGAGATCCAAAAAAGTACCCATGAAAGTTTGTGTTCGTGTGTAGGGTCGTGCCAAGTGGCAATGAATGTTGGAATGGCACCAATAAAAAGAGTGAGAATGCTTATGGCAATACCAACCACGGGGTTTTTGGTGAGCGCCCAACAGATAACAGCAAGACACGCACTCGCTAAACACATTTTATCGATAGTGTTCCAGCCTGGTTTGAGGCGGGTGAATCCGCACACAACTACAATAATTTCACCAATAACAGTACCGACCATTTGACCGTTTAACGCATGAGCGGTGTACATGCCCGTGAGGGCAATGGCATCAAGAAACAGCCAAATAATCCACGACGATTTTTCGGCTGTGGTTTTTCCTTGCCACAGTGATAGCGCGTACGTACAAAGGCCGAGCATGACGACGATTCCTCCGAGCCATGAAAAAAAGTGTTGCATATGTTTTTATTTTTTTATGAGTGTAGCATAGCACACGTTTTATATTTTTTCAGTTCAAATCTCATTATCCACCTACAAAAAAAATAACCGGCCAAATGGCCGATTATTTTTTTGTGGAGATGCACGAGTATTTTCACACGTCGCTTCGCTCCTTTGGGAAGGGGTTTCCACCCCTTCCCAACCATCCCAGAGCAAAAGTGAAAACCTACCGGTTTTCAAACTTTCCCCAGTTCAAGCTCGGCATACAAATATAAAACACCCCTTGGGGGGGCGTTTTATATTTGTGGAGATGCCGAGATTTGAACTCGGGTGTAGAGCGGGTTATGAATATGGTCGACATGCGTGGTCACTTCTTATAGTGTCATGATGTGTTGAAGCGACAGAACCATCATGAACGATCGTAAAGAGTTTCGGTGTGCTACCATACGATCAGCGGCAACATACCTACACTCGATAAGGTTGGCACCGCGGAATCAGATATCGAGTATCTCTGGCGCGATGGTTCTCAAGCTATTACGCGAGAACAGGAGCGAATGAAGGCGCGAATGCGTTAGCAAGGGCGCGTTTCACTGAGCTCAATACGTTTGCACGTATGGTTTGGATGTTTTTTACGAGAGCTATCCAATCTCGACATGCACATAGTTCACAACAAATCCCCCTAGCGAGACCTGTCATCCCCATGGGAGCGTTTTGATTCGGCGCACTTTGTCGTCAGAGCTTCCGTGCCTCCTTCACCGTATCATACGGATACGCCTCAGTCGGTACTCAACTCTTCCTAAAATTGCATCCCAATCAAAACGCTCTTTGGTGTTTTGTACTCTGCGTACAGAGTAAGAACTTTTTTTCCTATCTTTCATTAATTCCTAGAAAGTGCATCCAAATAAAAAGTTCTCAGAATGTCAATTGTCATGAGCATTTAACTTTCCCCTCGTCGCATGGCGCGATCAAGGTCACGTTTTTTAATCGTCTCGCGCTTGTCGTACTGCTTTTTGCCACGCCCAAGCCCGAGTTCAATTTTAATATATGGGCCCTTAGTATACACCGAAAGTGGTACGATTGTCAATCCATCCTCATCGGTTTTTCCGCGCAACACATTCATTTCTTTTTTATTCAAAAGAATGTCACGGGTGCGCATGGGGTCGTAGTCTTTGAGTGGACCGGCGGGAGGGTAGGGGGTTACGGTTGCCCCAACTAAATACGCCTTGTTGTCGCGCACATGTACGTAGGCACCGGTGATCTTCATATAGCCGTTTCGTACTGATTTTACCTCATGCCCGAGTAACCGAAGACCGCCCTCGTAGGTGTCGAGAATTTCGTAGTCGTAGCGGGCTTTGTTGTTTTTGGCGAGGGTTGGCATAGAGGGATACCAATAGACAACTTAAGTTTTTTTGCGTATACTTACCCTCAAGCGTACCGTATGAATACCTTTCAGTCAAAATTACGTCTTTTTTTCGTTCCACTTGCGGCTGTGGTTGTGTTCGGGTTATTTGGTGTAGGTGTATGGTACATGCGTACTGAGACAAAACCAAAAGTGTACGTATCTCCAACATCGCCAAAAGAAGTGGGTGATGCCTACCGCAAAGAACTCCGCACACTTTTAGATGGTATGGCGCAAGTTCCTTCGTGTGATGAGCAAATAAAAAAAGTTACCGACACCTTGCAGGTCATGCGTGTGCCAAAAGAAAATCGCGATACTCACCTGAAAGTATTTTTGTTATTTACGAACGATCCTTTGGCTGGTAAAGAATCTTGCGCGATACAGGTAAACGAACGACTCGCGCCTCTTTTTGCCTCACCTCAATTATGATGCCTCTCATGATGCTCGGAGGAATTATGAGCGTGGTTTCGGGCTTTGCCCTTCTTTTGATTCGCGGAGTTCCAAACATACTCACGCTTGCGATTGTGTTGCCGCTTTGGTGCATTTTTTTGTACGTGGCCGACTACGTACTTCTCGGCGCGCGTGGCAGAAAGCGTATCGCGCATTTGGCTGTAGCTTCGGCGTTTGGACTCACGTTTCTCATGAGCGCGCTTGATAGCACGCGGCTTACATTTTTTTTGGCAATTTTTGGTGCTATAAGTGTTGGACTGTTGTACGCGCTTGCGACCATTCGGGGCGCACTGCTACCACCTGCCCAAAAACGCGTGCGTCGGTATATTGTGGCTGTTTGGACGGGTACGGTGTACGCGTGTATGACCGGCCAGTTCGCGGCAATTATTTTTTTTCCGGCCGCGCCGTGGTGGCTCATGACGTTTGCGGTTTCTTTTTTTGCGGCATTTGCCGCACATTTGATTTGGCGTGAATATGAACCGCTCACCAAGGGTACTGAACTGGTATGGTTTTTGGTCGTGCTTGTGTCGATGATTGAGTTTGTGTGGGTTCTTACCATGTTACCTTTCGACTATTTTGTGTCTAGTTTTGTAGCGACGTGGGTGTGGTATTTGCTTCAATTATTTATTCGTTTTCACGTGAGTCGACAAGGCGTGTTGTGGCACAAACATATTCGTTTTTTACTTGGAAATGCGCTTGCTATGATTCTTTTTTTTGTGTTTGTTGCTCGTGTACTATGAAGACCCCTCCACACTTACCACCACGATCGTGTTCTGTGCCAGCATACTATGTGCGTCAATCACTGCCATGGATTGCTGTGGTTGTCGTCCTTTCTGTACTATCAGGGGTTGCGGCTGCTCTTGCTATTAGCGCCTGGGCTGTGCCAGAAGGAAATATTGCCGCGCTTTCTGACCGTATTTTACTTCGTCGTACCGTGGCAGCCGATGCGCTCGATGCGTCAGCCGTTAATTATGTAACAACGCGATTGCTTGATGTGTATGATGTCAGCAAAGAAACACGGTATCACACGGTTGCGCCAGACGCGTTGTTGGGCCGAGCGCTTCTTTTGTCTTCCGATGGCTGGGCAGTATTTTATGGCGCAAAAAATATTCGCGCCTCCGATCTTATTTTAGTCGATAGTCAAGGAGTGTCGTATGTTGTAGAGGAAATGGTTGCCGATGCTCGCACGGGTTTGACCTATATTCATCTGTCGGGAAATGGGTTTCGTGTCGCTGCGTTTGGTCAACTCCATAATGAAATTGTGAATGCGTGGGCATTTACCGGTGAAAAACAAGCAGTGATGGTAAAGGTGGAGCCGCCACGATTGCACGCAACGCAAGTAAGTTCAGTAGCACTTGGTGAACCGTCGCTTTTGCCATATGTAGACGGCGGTGCTTTGCGCGCGGGCACTGTGGTAACCAATGAGCAGGGAGAGGTGTTTGGTATTGTTGGTAGCGAACAAACACTTATTCCCGCATGGATGCTTGAACATGGAGTGCGTCAGGTTATTCGTGATCGCAAAGTGGTGTATCCAAACATTGGTATCGAAGGAACCCTTGTAGCGCTTCTTCGCACGGATGCGGGTTTGACCCGGACAACGCAAATGGTGGTATCAAGAGTAACAGGGCGCGCGCGTGACGCGGGTGTACGTGTGGGTGACAGAATTGAACGCGTGAACGGCGCGTCAGTATCGTTTGACACGCTCACCGAAACCGTACTTCGCGCGACGGAGTTGCGGTTAGATATAGCGCGAAATGATGAAAACATATCTGTGATCATTGCAACCGCACTCTAAACATTTTTTATTTTTTGTATGTACCTTTTGCATGACCCGGTGAGTATTTTAAAAAAACGGTGGCGTACACTGTTTGTTAGTGCTTTTTTTGTGGCGTTTGTGGCCGGTGTCGTGAGTTTAGTATTTCCGCTTGAATACCGAGCCGACGCGCAAATTTTGATTGTCTCAAAATCACGCTACGGCATTGATCCGTACACCGCGGTAAAATCGGCTGAGCGTGTGGGTGAAAACGTGGTACAAGTCCTTTCGAGCGACGTGTTTTATAAAAGTGTTCTTGAAGAAGCCGAGCCCGGTACGCCGGTAGGTTATTTTGTGGACGCGCGTAATGATCGTGAACGCAGAAAGCGTTGGGAGCATGCGGTGGGTGCGTCTGTCGTGTATGGCACGGGGGTGCTCAACGTGAGTGCGTATGCTACCACCAAAGATGGGGCAGTGGCACTCTCAAAAGCCGTGGCAAACGCGCTTGTGAACCGTGTGACCGATTATGTTGGTGGTGATGTGAGTTTGAAAATTATCAACGCCCCTGTGTCGACCAATGTGCCAGTGCGACCTAATTTGCCTATGAATATTGGACTGGGTTTTTTGGTCGGGTTCTTTATTTCGTCGGTCGTGGTGGTGCGACGCTACCGGTAATATACGATGCGCTGTAAACGGTAACGAAGGCTGATGTTGTATACCTTATAATAGCAAGAAAAAATAAGGGAACCTAAGGAAGAAAAAAAGAATCTAAAAAGTGGCTTAACAAAGCCATTTTTTTATGTTATTTATGCACACAGCGACGCCCTTGACATTTTCTTGAAAACATGCTACTGTACACCGTCGATTTTGGTATAGGTTAGAACCGTCCTTTGGGAAGGTTTTGCCTTCTCAAAGTCGTGTTCTTTTCACATATGAGTAGGAATATATAATAGGTTCCACAATCATTTCATGTCTCACAACAAAGGACATGCAAAACAGCCGAGGC
>CAZYEQ010000038.1:0-6885 GCA_964646505.1 uncultured Gammaproteobacteria bacterium | reverse complement strand
CGTCTTGCTGTGAAGCGACACGGTGCTGAGAGTGGGGTCGGTGGGTGGTGTGTGTCGCAAGATGCACGCCACCCTCTTTTTTTTATACAACATTCATATTTCCCCTTTTTTTTGCTATACTCTAAATAAGAATACCACTCTCTTTTGTGCAAATACCTCATTTTTTGTCTTTGGCTGAGAGTCGTCGCGACGCACGTCCATCTTGTGCGTTTTTGGTGTTCCTTTTGGTGGGAACAGCGCTCTTGTTCGGTGTGTGGCAGGTGTCGCCATTTTTGTCTGTCATTACCCTCCTTTGTGTGAGTGTTATTTTTTTGTCACTCCATGTTCGTGTAGGTTTTTTTGCTCTTATTTCTTTTGGTTTTTTTCTTGGACTTACGCTGGATTTTAGTACATTTACTTGGGCAAAACCTCTTCCTTTTTTAGCGCAGCTAAACGCACCATTGGTTGAGTTTTTAGCACTTGCTGCTCTTGTGGCGTTAAGTATCGCGTGGCTTGTGAATAGTGCGCCTGTGTCAGCGCGTCTTTTTGTTGATCGTTTGTGGGGCTTCCGATTTTATGGTGTGTTCATTGCAATCGCTTTTCTTTCTACGCTCACTGTGTTCGATGGATTGGTGTATGAGTCAATGCGATACGTGGTACGTGTGCTCTGTTTTGCATATCTTGCTTTTTTTTGGTTTCCACTCATCATGATTCGCAACCGAAAAACACTTGATATGGTGGTAACTATTTGGAGCATACTCGGTATTGCCATTGCGTTGTTTGGGTTTTCTTCGCTGTTTCTTGCGCCACAAGCAAGCGTGATACGACTTGTTCCGTATGGGTTTTTTGGGTTTGCCCCACTACTGTATAATCACAACCTGCTTGCCGAGCCTCTTGTTGCGCTTTTGCCAATTGTTGGGGCAGTAGCACTACGAAAAACAGGGTACGCACGTACAGGTTACCTTGTTGGTGCCTGGCTTGTGGCACTCGCTGCGCTACTGACGTTGTCGCGAGCAGCGTGGCTTGCGCTGATCGTACAGCTCGTAGCGCTTTGCGCGCTACTGTGGCAAACGCACACTAAAGCCCGGGTGGCAGTGCTGGCTCGGCGTCTTGGAATTGTGGCACTTGTGTTTATACCTATTCTTGGGTATATGGCCTATTTTTTACAAACATCTATTGTCAGTAGCTCAAATAGCGCGAGATATGCCGCGAGTGAGGTGGCCTGGTTTTATACGTTGCGACACCCGGTGATAGGAAATGGTCCAGGGAGTTATCAAAAATTATTGGGCGACACCTACGCCTACACTCTTGATTTCGGCGACCCGCTTGAAGCGCACGGATTTATCCAAAAAATTCTTGTGGAAGAAGGGTTTTTGGGACTTAGTTTTTTTCTGCTTTTTCTAATGGCTATCCTTGTTTTTCTGTATGACAAACAAGCGACCGTGGCTGAAGAAGATCGGCCACTGGCTATAGCATTTTTTTTGATGCCACTTGGCATGATGGTGTTTGAACTGTTTAATACCTCGTATTTTCAAAGTGTGTTTTGGTTGCCACTCGGAGTGGCGGTCGCCGGAAGTATGCTTTTGAAGCGTCGCTCGGTTTATTAATTTTTTTCGTATGCCTCGCATCCATGTGGTACATATTATTCCGACACTCGCGTATGGTGGCGCGGAGCGTTCGGTGGTTGATGTGGTGAACCGAGGTGACTACCACAATGTACGGTATTCTATTTTTATTTTGAAAGATATCGCGCCCATGGCGACTCAGATTTTGCCTGGGGCGGCCGAGGTAAAGCTCGTTCCAAAACGGGGAAAATTAAGTATCGGGTTATTTTTTGCTCTGCGTGCCGCTTTAAAAAACGCCAAGCCCGATGTGGTGCACACGCATTTATTTGGGGGAGATGTGTGGGGCAGGCTCGCGGCCCGTTCGCTCGGTATTCCGGTGGTTACGACCGAGCACAATATTGATGTTGATCTTGGTCGCGTTCGTCGATTTGTCAAGCGTCTTTTGAATGGGTTTTCGCAAGAGTATGTGGCGTGTTCTGAGGCGGTGAAGCAGTTTGCAGTTGCCACTTATCGTGTGCCCAAAGAGCGCGTGCGTGTGGTTCGTTACGGCGTACCTATTGCCGAGTATGCGCCAGCGGCCCCATTGTTTCCGCAACCGTCGGCACGTTTTTTGGTGCTTGGCCGGTTGGTGCCGCAAAAAGGCATTGATATTCTTTTTCGCGCTTTGTCAGAAGTACCAAAGCATATTGATTGGACTCTTGATGTTATTGGTGATGGAGAAGATCGGCCGGCACTGCAAGAAGAAATGCAAATGCTCGGACTCAGTGGGCGCGTACAGTTTCATCATGCTACTCGTGATGTGTCTCGCGTGCTTGCGAATCATGATGTGGTGGTTGTGCCATCGCGGTGGGAGGGGCTTGGAATTGTGGCTATGGAGGCCATGGCGGCTGGGAGAGTGGTGATTGCCTCGCGGGTGGGCGGGCTTTTGGAGTGTGTACGCGATAAAGAAACTGGCTATTTCGTACCGCCTGAAAACGAGACGGTTTTGGCCGAGATGCTTGAGTATGTGTGTACGCACAAAACAGAGGCTACCCAGACGGCACATCGCGCGCAAGAGTATGCTCGAACTCATTTTGACGCGGCTCGGATGGTGGCAGACTACGAAGCCTTGTATCGCCGAGTTGTTTTATGAACATTTTGCAGGTCCACAAGTTTTTGTCGCCACGTGATGGAGCATCGAAATACATGCTTGAACTTAGCGCGCTTTTAGAAGACGCGGGGCACACGGTTGTTCCATTTGCGACCAATCATCCGGGCGTTCTTGAAACTCCGTATACCAAATTTTTTCCACCCTACATTGATTTACAACATCCTTCTGTTCATTCATGGCGACAAAAATGGAAGGCGGTTACCACCATGTGGTGGTCACGCGAGGCGAGGCGCGGTATGGCCGCGCTTCTTGACGCGCATCCGGTACAAGTGGCACACCTTCACAATATATACCATCACTTGTCGCCTTCTCTTTTACCAGAATTGGTGAAGCGTAAGATACCGGTCGTGATGACCGTTCATGATTACAATTTACTTTCGCCAAATTACACAATGTTTCGTCATGGGCGTGTGCATGAAGAAGAAGCACAGGGGTTTCATACGCGTGCCATATCGAACAAGAGTATCCGAGGGAGTTACGCGCAAAGCGCGGTGTGCGTGGCTGAACTCGTTTTCCATCATAAGATATTAGCCGTGTATAAGCGGTCGATTGATCGCCTTATTTGCCCGTCACAATTTGCGTATGATGTATTTGTAAAATATGGGTGGTCTAAAGACGTGCTTATGCATATTCCTCATCCGGTAACTATTCCGCAAAAAACAATCACCTCATATCCAAACGTTGGTCCAGTCACCTATATCGGCCGACTTGCTGAAGAAAAAGGACTGTGGTATCTGTTGGAAGTGGCGGCCATGTTGCCTGACATTCCGTTCGCGATTTATGGGGAAGGTCCTATTGGTGAAGCGCTACGGACGCGAGTACATGAGCTTGAATTGCATAATGTTCGTTTCGGTGGTTTTGTGAGTGGCGCGGCACTTGACGAAGCATATAGCAAGGCAAAACTGTTGGTGCTTCCGTCTTTGTGGTATGAAAATTATCCCCTCGCTATTCTTGAGGCGAAAGCGATGGGGAAAATTATTATCGGGAGCGCGATTGGCGGTATTCCCGAAATGGTTCCTTCAGCTTTGGCCGTGCCAGCAGGGAACAGTGCCGCGCTTGCCGAACGTATTCGAGCATGGTATACCAAGTCGAGTGCTGAGCGTTTGGCTATGGGTCAAAAGCTCCAAAAGGAGGTGTATGCTACGAATGATCCTCTGCGTCATATGACCGCGATCACGTCTCTTTACGAACACCTTGTATGATACGGTTTGTCGTGTGTGTATTGCTTTTTTCTTTCGTGTGTTTGCCTGCGCGTGCGTTTGCGCAAACCTCACTTACTCATGACGCGCCACGACTTGCAAATTATTTTCTGGCTACCGAATTAAAAGTGTCAGATATTCCAACCCTCGCGAAATGGGACGTGGGTATTTTGCCAATGGATTTTGGGGCACTCTACCCCGAGCGGTTGCGTGAGCTTAAAAAAAGAAATCCACGCATGGTACTTTTAGCCTATGTCACGAGTGAAGAAACGATCCGTGATTTTTCTGGACTTAAAACGCTATTTCCTCTGCGATACAAGTTGTTTCAGGGTATAAGTGAGAAGTGGTTCCTCACTGATCCGTCGGGCACATATAAAAGTTTTTGGCCGGGGACAAATTTACTCAACGTCACACTTGATGCGCCGCGTGTACAGGGGCAAACCTGGGTTGATTATTTGTCGACGTTTATGGCCAAAGAGGTGCTCACGAACACGGTGTGGGATGGGGTGTTTTATGATAATGCGTGGGATAATATTACCTATTTTGCGCCAGGCGAACTTGACCTGAACCGTGATGGTTTGCCTGATACTGACCTTGATCAAAAATGGCGACAGGGCATGGTCTCGCTTTTTATAAAAACACGGGAAAAAGCTGGCCGCCCTATTTTTTTGGTGGGCAATAATGATACGCCTGCGTATACGAAAGAATTAAATGGTATGATGCTTGAAAATTATGATGCCACGCGAGGGCAAGAGCTTTTTGCTCGGGCGCGCTATAACGCGCAAAACCGAACAGCACCGCGACTCAATGTGATCAATAGTAACTCGGGAAACACGGGGAACCGTAACCTGTTTCAGGTGATGCGGTTTGGTCTTACGAGCGCGCTTTTGACCGACAGTTATTTTTCGTTTGATTATGGTGATACGAATCATGGTCAATTGTGGTGGTATGACGAATACAATGTTGACTTAGGTGATGCTATTGGTAGTGCCGAAGAAGTCTCACGAGTTCCAGGGGTGTGGGAACGTCATTTTGCTCATGGCGCGGCGTACGTGAATACCAACAACACAGCAACCACGATTGATCTCGGTACTGATTACGAAACCATTCATGGTCAGACAGACACACGTGTTAATACAGGGGCGATCGTGCAGTCGCTTACACTTGCGCCTGCCGATGGGCGAGTGCTTTTAAAACCACTTGAAACACTTACGAATGTCGCGTTTAAAAACGGGTGGTTTGCGAGGTTTTATACCTCACAAGGGTCGCGCGCGCGAAATGGTTTTTTTTCGTTTACCGACACGCGTCGGGCAGGCGCGCGTGTGCTTACGACAGACATGGATGATGATGGTGTGCCAGACACTGTGGTTGTGCAGGGTGCGCGTGTCACGATTGTCAAAAGTAATGGAGAGATATATATGGATGTGTATCCGTACACGGCGAACTATACGGGCGATATACGGCTGGCCACGCTTCCGGGAATTGACCATAAAAAAGATATTGTGGTAGCGCCTGGATCAGGAAGCGTGGCACCTTTGAAACGGTATACGATTTATGGGGATGTGGTTTTTTCTGATGTATTTCCGTTTGGTACGACATGGAAACAAGGGGTGTCACTTGCGACAGGCGATGTACACAGTACGTCCGGCACTGAAATTGTGGTTGGTAGCGGCATCGCTCAACAAGGAAAAGTAATTGTGTTATCGGAGGGAGGAAAAAAAATAGGGGAATGGTCGGTGTTTCCTCGTGAGTCCCTTCGTTTTTTGGCACTTGCGGTTGGCCGTATTCCAAATCCACTTGAAGAACGTGTGGTGGTGGGCGGACTTACAAAAACCAAACTTCTTTTAAGTGTTTTTTCTGGGCTCGGTAAAGAGCTTGTAAAAGATATTCCGTCCTTAAAACAGGTGCCACGAGAGTTTGACCTCGGCGCGCTTGATGTGACGTTTGATGGCCAAGATGAGATCGTGATTTTAACACCACAGGCGGGCATATAAAAAAACATACCCGGCTTTTCGTAGCCGGATATGTTAGAGTGTTTGTTCTACAGGGAGTGGGTGGTTTTTTGTTGTTTGTTTTGCGCGTGTTTTTTCGTAGAGATCTTCTGTGTGTCGGACCATTTTTTCAAGAGTAAATTCTTCGTGGATCAGTGCTTTATGCTCCTCGCCAATGCGCTCCCTTTCTTCCTCTGAACGCGTGACAACGTCATGAATTTTTTCAGCTAAGTGTGACACGTCGCCACGGCGAAAGTGCCAAGCAGGGTTTGGAATAAGGTAACAGTGTTCCGGAATGTTCGATACAAGTACGGGTTTTCCATAGCTCATGGCCTCAAGCACCACAATCGGCATACCTTCGTTGTCTGAGGGGTGGATAACCGTATGGGCGTGGGCATAGAGTGCTTGGAGTGTCTCACCTGACTGGGCGCCTGTGCGAATAATATCCGAGTTGTTTCCAATGTCTTTTTTGAGTTTGGTGATGTAGGTATCGGTATGCGCGCCATCACCAACAATCACAAGAGGGAGGCGTTTCGCTAACCCGCTGTGTTTTTTTTGAAATTGCTTGTAAGCCTCAATGAGGTAGTGTGCCCCTTTGTGTGGAATGAGCCGAGAAACCATGAGGAGATATTCCCCAGGGTTGAGTCCCCATGGATGGATCAAACGCGCATCTGGTGTGTCGGTGTGTTCTTTCACGGCATTTGGAATATAGGTGCTCGGTCTATCATACACATCTCGGATGTACTGCGCGATCGTTGGGGAAACCGTAATGAGTTCGTGCGGAAAATGTGCTATCGCCCACTCACCAAGGTGTAACATGAGACGAGCGAACACACCCCATTTTTGGTGTTTGCGGTCAATAGAATGGAAGGTGCCAACGACGCGAATGCGAGGTGCTATGAGTCGTGGAATCCATGAAACTAGAGCCGGCCCAACACCATGGTAGTGAATGATGTCTGTTTTTTCTCTTATGGCGTGAAGTGTGGCAAAAAAAGCGTGAG
>CAZYEQ010000037.1:3617-7276 GCA_964646505.1 uncultured Gammaproteobacteria bacterium | reverse complement strand
AGTGAATTGCGTCCATTGATATTTTCTTGGCTAACAGAAACACCATGGCCAAAAAAACCTTGCTCTGGGTAGCGTACGGTAACTCCAGAATCACCTAATGCTACAGGTATATCAAATGAATGTTTGTAGTCTGAGGAACAACCATTATCAGCGAATTGTTCTGGTGCGGAAGGTTGATTGGTTGTTACCACATACCCAACGACAGCAACAAGTGCAAAAAGCGTAACAATTATGAGAATATTTTTTGACGTATTTTTCATATGAATGAATATGTAGCTAATTATACGGAAATGTATCTAAAATGAAAAGGCGAGAGAAACGGTCACGTGCCGTCTCCCCCGCAGGAAGGTTGCAACTGGTGGAATCAGCAGCCGTCGCCGGTGGTTGCCGTGTAGATGCAGTTGTACGTGTTGTAGTTACCCAGGTTGCTGTTGCCACTTCCCGAGTAGTACATCACATGCGTCGCAATCTGCTCGTAGCCTTCACCACCAATCCAGTTGGAATCGAGCACAACGGCCGAAGTGGTGCTGAGAACTCGCACCACGATGACGGCGTGGCCATTGGGTCTACGCAAAACGTCTCCTGCTTGGACGGTTGTCCCTGTGGAGAATTACACGTGATGTCTATGACAAAAAGTTGCAAGAGTTCAAAGACAAGCAATACAGACTTAATTTGGAATTAGAGGAATATACGAATGCTGACCACGATTACCACATCCACATTTCTACAGTATTAAATCTCACTCGCAGGGTTAAAGAAATATTTGATAGTTCTAAAATACAAGAAAAGCGGGCTCTTTTGCGATTTTTAATTCAGAACCCACTTGTGCAAGGTAAAAACCTTGAGTTTAAGCTAAAAAACCGTTTGATGCGGTTCTTCAACTTGTTGGAAGTCCTCATTGGCTCCCCCAGTAGGACTCGAACCTACGACATCCGCGTTAACAGCGCGGCGTTCTACCACTGAACTACAGGGGAATGAAAGATCCGCCTTTCGGGCGGATCGTTTAGATATGTACAAATAAACGCTTCCGCTACTGGATCTTCTTGTTATTATTATTGTTATTTGAGTGGTTCATACCAAAAAAGCGTATCACAAGGTAAAATAGGGTGTCAAATTACAGCCCATGCACATCCAAATGGTTATTGATAAACTCCGACACTGCGCGTACTGTTTCGTCGAGCATGCCATCACGATTATCAACAACCAAGTCGTAATCACCCGCGTGCGCAAGTGACTCTTTGGTATAGGCCATGCGTTCGGCCACGTACGCATCGGTTGGGTTATCACGCCTGCGAATGCGAGCCTCGAGTTCGTGTAATGGCGCGGTCAAAAGCACGGCCTGAATACCGGGAAATAATTTTTTTGCGTGTTCAACCCCCTGATAATCTAATTTCCAAATTCCGAGTTTACCGGAATTTGCTACACGGTCAATTTCTTCTTTTGTTACTCCGTAATACTGACCGTTGTACTGCTTGGCCCATTCGAAAAACTCTCCTTTTTCAATGCGTGCGTGAAACGTATCTGGGTCGGTAAAATAATATGGTTCTCCTTGGCGCTCCATGGGGCGCATGGAACGAGTGGTTGTCGTAATAATGCGTTCGATATCAAATTTTTTTTCGAGCAAACGAATCACCGTGTCTTGCCCCGAACCACTCGGCCCGGAAATAATAATAATGTGTTTTTGAACATCCATAAAAATTACACAAGATGGGTGAGAAAATCAGTCAGTGTTTTTGGTAACTCATCAACCACATGCACGGTGTTTCCCGACAAATCAGTAAACGTAAGTTCAGTAGCATGCAAAAAAAGTCTGCCCAACTCTTTATCACGCTTGCGGTTTAATTTGGTATTGAAATAAAGAATGTCGCCCACAAGTGGACGGTTGTACGCGTAAAAATGCACACGAATTTGGTGTGTTCTTCCGGTGTGAATACGCACTTTAAGAAGGGTGTAACGCACGAACCTTTTTTGTACCCAAAACTCGGTCAACGCTTCTTTTCCTGGTTGCATAAGGAGGGCAGTTCGCACGACTTGTTTTTCTGTTTTTGGCCGCGCTACCATGCGCCCATCAGGGCCTCTGTCGATCGCAAAATCAATAATACCATGATCTTTTTCCATCTGCTCATGTACCAGCACGGTATAATATTTTTCCACCTCGCGACGTTGAAACTGTTCTTTCAAATGGTTGAACATTTTTTGTGTTTTTGCCACCACCATTACACCAGACGCGTCTTTATCAAGACGATGCACAATACCCGGACGATCTTTATTCTCACCTACTTTTTTTAGAGTTGGATATTTTGCAAGAAGCCAAGCGACAAGAGTGTGCGTTTCTTGTTTTTTGGTAGGGTGTACCAAAAGTCCTGCGGGTTTGTGCACCACCACGTAGTCTTTTGTTTCTTGCAAAATAACTGGTTCTTCTTGCGGTGCTTTTTCTTCTCTTAAAACTGGAGCGGAACGAATGACAGGGGTCTGATCAACCACCACCTCATCATCTTGCTTAATGGTGTCGCCAGGTTTTTTGGGAAGTTTGGCGTTTACTATTACCTGCCCGGCACGAATATATTCTTGTATTTTTGCCCGAGACACACCAAGTACCTCAACCAAAAAAACATCCAAGCGTTTTGGAGCGTCCTCAGGTACGATGATTTTTTTCTTTTTTGCCGCCGCCATATGCGTCAATTTTAGTGTGGTAGGCCTGGATGGAATTGAACCATCGACCCCAACGTTATAAGCGTTGTGCTCTAACCACTGAGCTACAGGCCCATGCGTAGAAATAATGGATATAATATAGCAAAAACAAGCGAAAAAATCAAGGGGGATAGCTTGCTTTTTCCCCTCTTCCTTGCTATACTTGAGCCATATGAATGAAGCAAAAAGCGACCTTATTTTGGAAGCACAAAAACTCATGCGCCGATCTCGTGACCCAATTCATGATTTTGCTCATGTAGGACGCGTAGTTGTGCATGCCGGAAATATTGCTGAACGCATGAATATATGCGAAAACGATCGGGAAGCAATTCTTTTGGCGGCATGGTGGCACGATGTGGCGCGCACCATTACCAAAAAACCATCACTCGTGTGGATGGCACTCATTGATGACGTTATTTCTGCCTGCATGTTTTGGTACAAAGCACGCAAATACCATAACGATAGCACGGTACGCTTAGCTACAGTACTCATGCTTGCAAAAAGTTTGGGCACAGGAAGTTTATTTGCCTACCTTCTGCCGAAAGAAAAACGACACTTAGTTGATATTGTGAAAGACGCTGACATGCTTGATGTACTGCACCAAGATCGCGTTCGTGACGCGATGAACTTAGTGGCAAGTTCATTCGTGTATAAAATAGCCTACAAGCGTAGTATTAATTGGTTTATCATAAAAGCCAATATCTCGATGCGCACAGCAGCCGCACGTGAATATTTTAAAGAAATGCTTGATTCACTCCTTGCATGGATAAAGAAACAAGCCATTTTTATTTGGCATGTCGAACAATTTGGTCGGGCATGGGTAGAAAAAATTATCCGAGAGTGTGAACATATGTTGCGCGTGCTCACCGAATATTCTGTCCACGCGTAACGGTACGTCTTTGTCGTCCAATGGATAGGGCGCCAGCCTCCGGAGCTGGAGATTCAGGTTCGACTCCTGACAAGGACAC
>CAZYEQ010000037.1:0-3517 GCA_964646505.1 uncultured Gammaproteobacteria bacterium | reverse complement strand
AAAAGTTATGCACAGTTTCAACCCTTGACCATGTTCGCAAAAATCAAAATACGATATACTATATTCGTCGATGTACAGTGTCACGCGTGCACGTACAAAAATTTTTACATCAATGCTTGTCATGTAAAAACGCGCGCAATGATTTCGCAAAATTTTTTGCACATATCGCGCACATCCTTTTAAAGAAAGGGGGTAATACTATGCCAATGAAAAAACGTAAGGCCGCAAAGCGTAAACCAGCTCGTAAAGCAAAACGCAAAGCTGCTCCTAAGAAGCGCAAAGCTGCGAAAAAGAAAAAAAGATAATCTTTTTTCCCAAGGAAAAACTCGGTCGTACGACCGAGTTTTTTCATTTTTATTCAAGAAGAAGTGATTTTTGCGTAGGTCGAGCGCGCAGACCATCCTCAAATACCTTCACCGTACCAAACACACCGTCATACCCGGGGCGGAGCACAATATTTCCTTGTCGTACTCGTTGAATTGCTTTTTTTAAAATCTCACCGCCGACGCGTCCAATATCAGTAAGTGGCGCGTCAAGCAAAATATAAAACTCATTTCCTAAATTATGAATGAGTGTTTCGTATGCCGTCGTGACTTTTTTACTTTTTGAGCCAACCCCATATACATTCGCCAAAATTTCGAGTAGTGGTACAATGTGTCGCTCAGGTACGTAAATGTATGACGCTGCTTCTTTGTCAGTTCTGTCAGCCAAATCCATCACACGATGCATCACACCAACCGTGAGTTGTTTATTGCATACTGGGCAAATACCACCGCGTCGTTTTGTTTCTTCAGGCTCACAAAAAAACTTGCAGGTTGCATGCCCATCAACATGATATTTCCCTTCTTCAGGATAAAATTCAATGGTACCTGCGATTGATTCAGGGGTGTTCTCACGAATAGCGTGCATCATTGCATCATAACTAAGCGACACACCTTCATGAAAAGTAATCATGTTTGCTTCACGACCCAGTTTATCTAAACTATGCGCATCTGAATTTGATACCAGCGCCAAGCGATCATTTTTACTCACCCGACGATTCATTAAGGCATCACTTGACAGCCCAGTTTCAATGGCGAATATACGCGAGCTTAATTCTTCAAAACACTCATCAAGCGATGTGTACCCCCCTTTCGCACCGAACACACCAAACCACGGTGTCCACGCGTGCGCGGGCATCATGACCATGCGTTCGTCCACCTGAAGCATCATTTCTAAAATTTCTTTTGAAGTGCGTCCAATAATTGGCCGACCATCGGCGTGAACATTGATGTCTTGTTCTTCGAGCACATGCGTAAATCGTTCCGCTACTTCAATTGTTGGGGCAAATAGTAACAAGTGGATTCGTCGTGTCTGCCCTGCATGTTTTTTTATCGAAGCTACCTCAGTACCAATAATAAACCGTGTTTTTGATTCATAGTTTTTTAAGCGGTACACCCCTGCTCCGCCTTCTACAAGCTCTTCACGAATATGTTTTGCCCACGCGGGATGCGTAAAATCTCCTGTCACCACCACTTGAATCCCCTTTTGCTCACACACCTTGGCAATATTCGGCAAGGTTAGCTCTTTCGAACAGGCGCGCGAGTATTTGGAGTGAACATGCAGATCTACAATAAGATGTTTCATACAAGGGCAGTTTCAAACAGAGAGTGCTATGGCACAAACCGCGTAAACGAAGGAGGGAGATCCAAATGCACATTCACCCGCTCATCAGTCGTCGCAGTTGTAAACGACAAGTCAGTCGCCATAAGCGCAATCGCGCCCTCCGTAAATGGAACACGCGAACCGTACTTCACGTCCCCTACAATCGGGTGACCAATAAACGAAAGTTGGGTGCGAATCTGGTGCGGCCGGCCGGTGTGAAGCTCAACTTTCACCAAACTATATTCTTTACTACTCCTCACCACAGTATAGGTGAGGCGCGCTTCTTGTGTTTCATTCGTTGGTTTATCCATAGCATACACAATGTTTTTGGCCGTATCTTTGCGCAAATGATGCACAAGTACGGCTTCACGTTGTTTTGGCATACCTTGCACTACCGCATGATAGATTTTTTTCATCGTATGCGCCCGAAATTGTTCTGACGCTCGTGACGCACCCTTACTTGTTTTCGCGAGTAAAAGAATTCCGGCCACGGGACGATCAAGTCGGTGAATCACACCTAAAAATACATTTCCAGGCTTGTGATATTTTTCTTTGAGATACAACTTCACATCATCAAGGATAGTTGGGTCGCCAGTATCATCACCTTGAACCAAAACACCGTGGGGTTTAGCCACGGCGATAAGGTGATTGTCTTCGTAAAGTACCTGAACCATATACTATCACGGCCTCCAAATTTTACACCTTATACCCATCAGAACGCCCGCCCCACGGATTACACAAATAATCATAGTCGTAATACCGATCGCCACACTCCCCTGGCGGGCGCAAAAAACTGACTGGCAAAAACTTGAGAAGGACCAAAATCACTAAGATAACGAACGTAATTAGCCAATAAATACATCCCGTGCCCTCGCCACCAATAGTATTATTCTCTGAATGTGCCTGCTCGTCACTTTTTAGATGTTGCACGCCGTGTTCATCAACATATACCATACTATGGCTGTCTATTAAATAATGCTTGTAATAACCGAATCCGATTCAATGTCAATTTAACAAACACCATTGTCAGCGCGAGAAGCAGAACATTTTGTATATTGAAAAATGTATGGATCACAAATAGATTAAGGTAGAGATATCCTGTAGCTAAATACACCGCATATACACCGTAAATTACCAACACGATGCTCACTGGTTTTTGCGGAAATGTTTCAAGCCACGTCGAAAGGGTGGTATAAAAACGTTCTGCTGAACGCTTCAGCTCTGCCCATTCAGGCGAAGAAAAGAGATGTTGGAAAGTATTCATATAGTATAGAGGTATAGTAGCACAGCACACTTTCTTGTAAAGGCAAACGGCGGGCTACCTTTGCGCAAGTTTTTGAAGCGCTTTATCATGGATTTTTGACAGTAGGGCGAGAGCTAGGATAGCACCAATACCACACACAAGCATGTCAGACTGCGTATCCCACACATACCCTTGCGTCCCAAGAAAATCCGTTGTCCTTTCCCCACCAATCACGGCTCCAAGCCATTCAATCAGTTCATAGACCGCGCTCACGGACAAACAAATCGACACAATAATAAACGGCAGCCATTTTTGTTTAGCCACAACTCCTAAACGAATGAATACTTCACGGATAGCAATGGCTGGCACAAACCCCTGCATAAAGTGGCCGACTTTGTCGTAATTATTTCGTTCAAAGATTCCCCACTCTTTTAAAAGTTCAAATAACGGAACTTTAGCGTAGGTATATTTTCCCCCTACCATAAGCACAATGGCATGGATGGCAATAAGGGTATAGAGAAATGGCGTCAGAGGAAATCGTTTTCTCGTGGCAAAAAGAATCACAAACCCAATCACTGCTGGAGCTACTTCAAGTACCATTTTGATACTCTTCATGTGCCATTCGACTTT
>CAZYEQ010000036.1:6616-7285 GCA_964646505.1 uncultured Gammaproteobacteria bacterium | reverse complement strand
TACTTTCTTCTTTAGATAAGTGATACAGTCTTCCCATCATTTCCAGATTTTCTCGGCCGGTAAGGTATTCGTCAACTGCCGCATACTGACCCGTAAGCCCAATGGATCGGCGCACATCTTGGGCTTGTTTCACAACGTCAAACCCATGCACTCGTACCTCACCTGCATCGGGCTTCAAAAGCGTACTCAAAATACGCACGGTGGTGGTTTTTCCAGCCCCGTTTGGCCCAAGGAGGGCAAGCATCGTCCCTTTCTCAACGGTTAAATCAACCCCTTTTAATACCTCAAGCTTTTTATACGATTTCTTGAGTCCTTTCACCTCGATGGCGAGTTCAGACATAGAGTAATTTTAGATTTGCCCATCATAACAAAAGACCCCACCTGTGTCTAGGTGAAGCCCTTCGCATGCTTAATATACTACTGTTTTGCCAAGCTCCGTGAAAAGTTCAATACATTCGTTAAGCTTTTTAGTGTTTTCTTGAGGAAGAAGATCTTCAGCCAAAAGCTCAACTCGTTCCATCGCATCTTTGAGAAGCTCTTTCCCGCCCGAGGCAATCGAGACAAAACTTACCCGTGCATCGTCTTTGTTACTTTCACGCTTCACGAGTCCAATTTTTTCCATAGGCAGAAGCATGCGGGTAATACCCGAGGCCGTTAAGCCGATCTTTT
>CAZYEQ010000036.1:0-6606 GCA_964646505.1 uncultured Gammaproteobacteria bacterium | reverse complement strand
AAGTCAGTGCGGCGGAGTTTCCCCCCATCAGCCACACCCAAATGATATAAAATCATGAAATCACTAAACCCAAGCCCATGGAAACTGAGACGGTTATCAAACCGACGCGCAATAACGGTCTTGGCTTTAGCAAGGGCAATAAAGAACTCTACCTTTGTACTTATCTGTGACATATACTTGATTAATGATTGATAAATCAAGTATATATGAACTACTGTATTTTTGTCAAGAGAAGTATACCCCCTACTTTTCGTATATTAGGTTATACCGAATAAACGTATAGCATTTTTGAAAAAAATATTCTCGTTGTTATCACCGAATACAGACTTAGCTACCCGAACATACGATACCTGATCACTTATAGCCCAATCTGTACCAAATAGTATTCGATCTGGTGCATGAGAAATGCGAATAAATTCACGGACCATTTGTTCAAATTGCTTCTCATCGTCTTCTGAAAATGTTCCATATACAAACCCAGAACAATCCACAAACACGTTTTTATTTTTATAACACACTTCAGCCGTATCCACTATCCAAGGGTACCCCATGTGAGCGATAATAATTCGGAGTTCGGGCATGTCAGTTGCTACATCATCAATATGAATGGACTGTGCGTACTTTAATTTTGCCGTTCCCGCCTCGCTATACGTGTCCCCGCTATGAAATATAGCAGGCCGATTATATTTTAAAAGAAGCTCAAGATATGGTCGTATAGATGAGTCAGCAGGATAAAAATGTTCGTATCCTGTATAAAATTTAATACCATGAATTTGCTCTTGACGTAACCAATCTTCAACTTGCCCTACTGATGGTATATTTGGTAATAGGGGGGATATCGAACCAATAGCGTACAGTTGTTCTTTATACGGAGCGATCTCTTTAATTAAACGTTCAGTAGGAAGATCAAACATTTCTCCAGCAAAAACGAAAGATTTATCAATACCGGCTTTGGTCATTGAGGCAAGCAATTCTTGTGCAGTGGTATCACAAAGTGTATTAAACCCAATATGGGTGTGTGCATCGATGATCATACAAGAATATTTTTTTCTAAAGCTCAAGATTCTACAACTTGTTTAAAACATACCAGATATACGAAGAAAATCAATACATCTTTCCTAGCTATATTATAAAAGAATATATTCTTAACCCACGAGCATACGAACTCATACACCTCGCCAACGACAAAACCACTCTACCGTGGTACCCAGGTCGTACATTATATCGTCGGGCTTATCAGCATTCTTCTTGCGTTTCGGTTCTTTTTGAAATTGTTTGGTGCAAATCCAGGGGCAGGTTTTACCTCATTTATCTATGGTGTCACTTGGCCACTTGCCGCGCCGTTTCTGTACGTCTTTCCAAATAACCGCGTCGAGGGAAGCATATTTGAATGGATCACGCTCCTTGCGATAGTGGTGTACTTGCTCATTGGTTGGGGAATCGCTACACTTCTTCGTATGAGCCGCACGGTCTCAACCCCAGAAGCCGCCCAAGAAATGAAACACATGGGCACCTAATACCACTCTTGGGGAATCTATGAATCTACATGCAACTCCCCTACCGTAAGCCGACGAAATTTAGTCATATCCCTCTAGACCCTGTTATTACGGCCGAAAAACTCGCTGAATTAGAACATGAACTGGAGATACTCCAAAAAAAGAAACCACAAGCAGCAGCCGAGGTGTCTCGCCTCGCTGAGTTTGGTGATTTCTCAGAAAATGCCGAATACCAACTTGCCAAAGGCCGATTACGTGGCATTAATAATGCGATTACCAAATTAGAGGTGCAAATTAATCAGGCAGTAGTGATTGCGCCACCGAACGGTTCGACCGTGGTTCAGATTGGACACAAAGTCACCGTCCAGACCGAAGATGGAGTAGAAAAAACCTTTCATGTTTTGGGTTCAGCTGAAACCAACCCGAGCCAAGGAATTATTTCGTATACTTCCCCGATTGGGCTGGCACTTATGGGAAAAAAAGTTGGCGCGACCATCGAGGTTACAGCCGGACAGAAAAAAATATCATACACTATTACGAACATTATGTAGGTCAACCCATCCCGAGTTGATTTCTTTTTCAAAAAAATTAAAGTGCAAAAATGCCGCAGAAAAAAGTTACCCACAGTTTTTTGTACAAAAAAATAATTGACACAATTTTTTTTCAAGCATAGATTACCTATAGAGATTTTGCTTGTCCTGTCGATTGTATGTTTACGCGACCAATGCCCGTTGGAGCTCATACAATGCAAGCGCCGAGAGTACGACCCAAACGTATTGGTACAATTAGTGTTCTCAAAACACTTAAAATTGTCTCATTTTCTTTCCTCAGTATAGCGATTTTTCCTATCGCTTTTTTTGTTTATTTGTTTATCACGCTTCCTGACCCAACACCAGCGGTAATGAACGGCGCACCAAAATCAACACACATTGTCGACCGAAACGGCACCGTATTATACGAAGTCCACGGTGATATAAAACGAACACCGCTACCGTTTTCAGAGATTCCGAAGTATGTTAAAGACGCAACCATAGCGATTGAAGACAAAAAATTTTACTCACACCCTGGTTTTAAAATCACATCCATTATTCGCGCGCTACTCACCAATGTACGTCATGGCGAAATTCGCCAAGGTGCCAGCACCATTACCCAACAAATGGCTCGTATTGCTCTTCTTGATAACAGCCCATCATACACGCGCAAAATAAAAGAGCTTGTGCTTGCGGTAAAAATTGAACTCCGTTACTCCAAAGATGACATACTTGAAATGTACCTAAACAACGTTCCGTATGGTTCCAACGCCTACGGCATAGAGGCTGCGAGTGAAGTGTATTTTGGAAAACACACTGCCGACCTTTCTTTACTTGAAGCTGCGTACTTGGCAGCCCTCCCCAAAGCTCCAAGCGATTACTCACCATTTGGACCACATGTTGAAACACTTCGTGCCCGGGCGCATGAGGTCGTTGATACCATGTACGACCTCAAACAAATCTCACTCGTTGAAAAAGAAGCCGCGGAACGTGACGAACCGCTCGCCCTGAATCGTCCCATTACCCCAATTAAAGCGCCACACTTTGTTTTTTACGTATTAGATAAGCTCGTCAAAACCTATGGAAAGGACGCTGTTGAAAATGGCGGACTCGTCGTAAAAACAAGTCTCGACATTACCTTACAAGAAAAGGCGGAAGCGATTATACACACCATTGGGGAACAAAATGAAAAACGGTACGGCGCCAAAAACGCCGCCCTCGTGGCACTTGATCAAAACAATGGAGAAATTTTAGCCATGGTTGGAAGCCGTGATTATTTTCGTAGTGGTGATGGTAATGTGAATGTGGCACTCCAACCACGCCAACCAGGCTCATCATTTAAACCCTATGTCTACGCCGCGGCCTTTGCCAAAGGGGTACTAAGCCCGTCTGCCAATCACGGGGTTCCCTACATTCCTCACAATTATTCTGGGCTGCACTACGGGCCAGTCTCTGTTCGTAAAGCGTTGGCTGGGTCGCTCAATGTGCCAGCTGTCAAAGCGCTTGTGATGACCGGTATAGATACCGCTATTGATATGGCTGAACAAGTAGGACTAAGCACCCTTACGCAACGAAACCGCTTTGGCCCCGCGCTTGTCCTTGGCGGTGCCGAAGTTACACTACTTGAACACACTGCTGGGTTTGGTACGTTTGCCGATGGTGGAGTGCGCCAACCCCTTTCCCCCATACTCGAGGTAAAAAAAGATACTGGTGACATATTATTTCGTAACGTCGTAGGGCCAGGAACACGCGCCATTGACCCTGAAGTCGCGTATCTTGTTACTGATATTCTTTCCGACACAAATGCACGACAATACATTTTCGGATACGCCAAAAATCTACGCCTGAGCGACAGACCCGTGGCGGTAAAAACCGGCACGACACAAGCCTATCGTGACGCATGGACCGTTGGGTATACGCCCGACATCACCGTTGGGGTTTGGGTGGGTAACAACGACAACACCCCTATGCGCTACGGAGCCGATGGGTCAGTTGTTGCCGCGCCGATTTGGCATGCGTTTATGACCGAAATCCACAAAGAAAAACCGATTGCGTACTTTAAAAAACCCGAGGGAATTGTTGAATTAGTCGTTGATACACGATTCGGCACACCAACGAAAACCGTTTCTCCTTTTACGAAAAAAGAAGTGTTTGCGTCATTCAACGTACCGCATATTAGTGACGAACGCCACGCGTTATCAACGATAACGAGTACTGCTAAAATTGCGGTTACGCAAGTAAACCACTTTGACGTGTTGGCAGAAGCACGACCATAATGACACAAAAAAACACCCGGGATTTCCGAGTGTTTTTCTTAATTGGTTGTTTACGTTACAATAAAATCACCATGCGCGTACATCGGTTTCCCATCAGCCGTAATGGTTTCTATGTCAATAAAAATATCTACGTGATACCGACCGTCTTTGCGATTAAACCCGGGTTTCGGATAAATACCATGTTTGGCACCAAGTGACACATGCATACCTTTCTGTCGTTCAAAAGCGGTAATGTCATTCACGATTCTATCCTTTCCAACACTTGGGTTAAGCCCCATACCAAACTCACGCACCCACACCGGTTCATCTTTTTTTACAAGTTCCAAAATATCTTGAAACTCTTGTGGCGCGTCGGGGGAAGAAAATACCCCGTTTTCAATAACACCCTTAAACGGCTTAACAATACGTACGCAATGATCAGCGCCAGCATACCCAAACACCATCACCTCTCCATTCGTATTCGTAAGTACCTTTGCCTCACTAAACACTTCACCGATCGGGTAGGTGCCACCAACATTTTTCATGCCTGTGTAATCGCCGATATTGAGTTTCGCGTCTTCCATGCCACCGGTATACGTAAGTTTTGTGCCACCGATACAGGTTACCTCAATGGTTTGAGCACCATCAATAATTTTTTTGAGTCCATGGCCGTACGTGTGATAGTACTCTGAATCATACGCCAAAAGGTTGATATAGCGTTCAAACTGATCTTCAGAAATACGCAATAGGTGCATGTGCTCTATGGTTTTGAGTTCGCGATTAAACAGTTCGATACGCAAACGAAATTCATTCAAACGAAAATTTGTTGACTGAAGCACTACCACCAAATCTTTAGGCTTAAGCTGGCTGATCCGTTCCAAAATCTGCGCCGGCGCATGCGCGTGAAAATCCATAAACTCACCCTGCGGCAAAACATTTTTATACCCTTCAAGAAGAAGGCGGGTGAGGGGCGCGTCGGTATCGTAAATAACAAGCGCGTGTTCTTGCGGCCGAAGACAAATCGTTTGCGTTATGATCGCGCGTATATTGGCTGTAGCTAGAGAGATAAGGTCATTCATATGTGTGAGAGCGTACCACGCCAAAGGAAGAAAATCAAGGTGCTAGCGCACAAAACACAAGCGACAAACCGGTTCGTATATAAAAGTACCATCGTCCGGAATAACCGAGGGAAGCCCGTCAACCATGGCCTTTCCGTGGTTATAAATTTGAGTATGAATGGCAGTGTAGGCCTTGCATAAGTGACACACGGCACGTTTATACCGTACCTCACGGGGACCGAGTTCAAACAGCTTCTGAATAATAGGAAACATTACGCCACGATAGTCCATATCAAGCCCTGATACCACCACATCTGTGCCACGAACAAGAAGTTCGTGAATATGGCCTATATCGTCTGGGGTAAACATATGAATCTCGTCCACCCCAACCACGGCTACAGGTTCTTGCATAATCTGAGACAAATGACTTATTTTTTTCGCCTCAAGAAAAAGCCCGCTCCGCGACTCTATTTTTTCATCACGCACATTTTTGTCGGGTTGGTATAGGGCAAACTTCGAATTGGTATATTGGAGTGGAGAAAAATGACTAATAAGATCAAACGATTTTCCGCTTTTCATTGGCCCTAAAATGAGGGTGAGATTCATATGTTCTACAAGCAAAGAGCATCCAAACTATACAGGAGTCTTTTGTGACTGTCTACCAATTCGTATCGACCATAATCATTCGCACCGTTTCTTCTAAAGAAAAAGATTCTGGAATAAGTTTCTCCCCACTAAATCCTGTCACATTCTTTTTTCGATACCACGTCGCCATCTCTTTTTCTCCAAACTCATGTGCATTTGGTTTCGCACTATGCCGTCGGAGTGTTTCTTCAAAAGAAATATCAAAATAATAAATAAAATGGTTAGGATTTTTTTTTATTAGTCCTTCGAGCATAGGACCATATCGTTCAAACCGAAGAATACCCTCCAAAACAACATCGTATCCGCGAGCGAGTGAAAACTCTACAATAATGGAAATAAGAGCATTGTTATCCGCATCAGCAGCCTCGCCTTCCTTAAAAATAGAACGACGAATAAGATCTTGCTCCACAAGCGCAACCTTCCGAGTACTTTTTTCACGAAGCATTTTAGCGGTGGTCGTTTTTCCAGATCCAGAATTCCCGCGAAGAATGATGAGTTTTGGTTCAATATGAGACATAGTTACCCTACTATACCCTACAAAAAAGCTCCCCGACTAGAGGAGCTTTTTCATTTGAAGAGTTTATCTATCCTTTCTGAAAAAGCGCTTTGTACTTGTCCCAGT
>CAZYEQ010000035.1:0-8205 GCA_964646505.1 uncultured Gammaproteobacteria bacterium | reverse complement strand
AAGATATTGCCGCCATAGACTTCAAGCCTCTGAGCGGGGGTGGTGGTGGAGATGTCCTTAACCCAACCACACCTGATAACGGCGACGAAGAGAACGGTGACGGAACCACGCCTCCTGACTTTTCAGGTCGCGCCATGATTATTAATAATGATTACCCTGAAACGTTATCGAGAAGCGTTATTCTTCTCATGAACGTACCGACCGCGGAGCTCGTTGCCATCTCTAATTATCCTGATTTTTTTGACGCAGTGTATCAGCCCTACGCCGAGCTGTTTCAATGGGAACTTACGGATGGATACGGCGAGAAAACCGTCTACGCGCGATTTCTTGCTAGTAGCGGTGGGACACTCGATGCGTCAGACAGCATTTCATATATTCAATTTGAAGAATCAACCCCACCACCTCCACCACCGCCCGCACAAACACCGCCACAGACACCCCCCAACCCAGCAAATCCTCAACCACCAACACCACCACCCACTGTCGCGCACCCCACACCAGCAAATCCACCCCAGCAACAAGGGGGTTCTTCAGGTGGCACCACGAATCCCCGCCCCACTCCGCCTGCCCCCCAAACGACACATCAACCGGCACCTCCACCACCCGAGCCAACACCAGAAATTGATGCTGAACCAAATACAACCACGGTTGACATAGCCACACCGACAGAAGAAGGTACTGACGTGCCTGATTTTCCAAGTCAGCAAGATCCAGAAGAAGAAAACTCGGTACTTCAACCAACTGAACAACCACAAACGCGCACTCTACCAGCGACCACACCTGTTGCGAAAATTATTGAAACCATTAACACGATTCAAACACTGCCCGAAGTAACCCAGGCCGCGCGCATAACTGCCCCTGTGGCAACCACTATCAGTGCCATTGCGGTAACGAGTTCGCTTTGGTCAGTTGTTGCACCACTTGTTCGATTCCTCTTTCTTCAGCCGCTCATGTTTCTTGGCCTTCGGCGTCGTGAAGTGTGGGGTGAAGTATATGAAACCGAAAACAAACTCCCGGTTGATTTGGCCATTGTTCGACTCACCGATGCCGTCAGTGGAAAGGTAGTTCAAACACGTGTGACAGATATGCATGGACGGTATTTATTCTCGCCTAAGGCTGGCACATACCGCATTGATGTGGTAAAGGATGGTTTTTCCTTTCCATCCCATTTACTAAAAAATACCCCAGCCGACGGACGACACACAGACTTGTACTACGGTGGACCTATAATCACTTCTACTGATGGCGAACCCATTGCTCGAAATATTGCCCTTGATCGTGAAGGGGCAAAACACTCTCGCCGATTCCGTTCATTCACACAACCAGTCCGAGCACTCCAGCAAGGTATGGCCATGGCTGGCGCGGTAGCCACCAGTGTTTCATTTGTCGCGACCCCAAATATCAAAACCTTTGGATATATTCTTTTACATGTTGGCCTGGGCATTGTATTCTTTCGCTACGCAAAACCAAAAATACCAAAACGCATGGGAGTCGTGGTTGACGCGCAAACTAAACAACCGCTGGCGCATACCATCGTACGCCTCTACAATGAATCGCTTAAAAAATTAGTCGACACCAAAATTACCAATGAAAAAGGAGAATATGTATTTTTGGTCGGAGGCGGCAGTTATCGCATTATTGCCGAGAAACCAGGATACCGCTCAAGCACTACACCGATTGTACTACCCGAATCGGCAGAGGCAGGCGCCATTACAAAAAATATCTCACTTGTGAGAGGGGAAGTTCATCTGCAACATGAATCAGAAAAAGTTGAAAAAGAGGCTATGGACAAATCTGATACACTTCCTCGTATTAACCTCATGGGCTAAGTTTTTTGGTGGCATGTTTTTGATAACACCAACGAACAAATTCTTGAAGCTTCCGTTCAAAATTTTCTTCAGAAAACTGTTCTGCATGGCCCTGGAGTACCTCTGCATTCCACATGTCTCCGCGAAAATGTATGACGGTATTAAGGAGTGACTCCCATGACTGGGAATCAAAAAATAACCCTGTTTTTCCTTCAATAACCGTTTCAAGCGCGCCGCCCGAACGATACGCGATAACCGGACGACCGACGGACATAGCTTCAACAGCAGTGATACCGAAATCTTCAACCTGAGGATGAATATATGCTTCTGCACCGCGCAGTAAGGCAAGCTTTTCTTCGTCTGAAATACGTCCCACAAATTGAATATGGGGACGCGCCAAACGCCGTAAACGTCGTCTTTCTGGCCCTGTGCCAAAAATAAAAAGCGGTATGTTCAGACGGTTAAACGTTTTGATCGCGATATCGAATCGTTTATAGCGCACAAGTCGACCGCCGGCCACAAAATAGGGTGAGGTAGGTCGAGCTGTCGTTTCATGAGCCTTTGCCAATTCGACCGGTGGGTAAAGCACTGTACTCTCGCGATGATAGTATGTAGCAATTCTCCCACGCACATTTTTTGAGTTTGCCAAAAAAACATGAACTGTCGTATTCTGTGTATCGTGTTTTCGCAAACGATAGATGAGTGGATCAATAATTATTTTTCGAACCAGGCCCCGCTTAAGTCCTGATATATAGGCTTCCGCGTCAATCCATAAAAATCGTGCTGGCGTATGGCAATATGAAATATGAAGTGCGCCAGGGTCAACACGTACACCCTTAGCAAACGTGCTTGATGAAGATATCACCACATCATACCCCCTTACATCATGGGTCGATGTCGCATATGGGAGAAGTGGTAAGTACCATTGATATTTTTTTCGCCCAAAAGGGAGTTTTCCCAAAAAAGACTCGCGAATATCGGCATCACTAAAGCCTTCCACCGCTCCCTTACTATGTGCAAGTACAAAAATTGGGGCATCAGGCCACAGACGGTGCATGGCGCGTAATACTCGTTCCGCGCCCCCATCTTGAACCAAAGAATCATGCACAAGGGCAACTCGCATATACACACTACACCGCCTTACGACGACGAAAAAGAATAAATGGTGTTTTTAGAAGAATGAGAAAATCAAGCCAAATACTCCAACGCTCAACATAATACGTATCGAGACGCATCTCTTCATCGAATGACAAATCACTCCTTCCAGAAATTTGCGCGAGTCCTGTGATACCAGGTTTAATGGCAAAAATATGGGGATACACGTGCTCATAGTGCACCACTTCACGTGGCTGATGCGGTCGCGGACCAACCAAACTCATCTCCCCACGAAGTACATTGATAAGTTGTGGCAATTCATCGATACTATATCGACGCAACCACGCGCCGATAGGTGTAACTCTCGGATCATTTGCTATTTTATAAATTGGACCTTGGCGTGTATTTTTTTCTTTAATCAAGACCTTTTCTTTTTTTTCTGCCTCAAAACCCGCCAAACCAAATTGCGGACCGGTCGAATCTTTTTGATACATGGAACGAAACTTGAGTACCATAAATCGCTTCCCATACGCCCCAACACGTTCATTTTTGTACAATATGGGTCGTCCAGTTTCACATAAAATACACACAATACTAACAAATGAACATGGTAACGTACCCACAATAAGTGCGGTACTACATACGATATCTACCAATCGTTTTACCACCTTTCCCCACCCTTCGAGACGAGTTGCCCCGAGCTCAACAAGCGGTAATCCGGCCACGGGCCGGATATGCATATTCACGTTGTATGTATCAAACACATCAGCGACATATGAAAAAATGACATGATGTGTTGAAGCATATTGGATGGCGGCCACACCATCACTATGCGGTAGAGCGCCTTCAGTAAATAAAATCTGATCAATAAGTGGACGTTCTTGCAACACCTCCAAGGCCTGGCTCCAGGTCTTCGCCTCTCCAGCCACAACATATCCTAAACCAGGGCGGTGCAAAAAAATATGTTTCAATTCCTCCGTACGCTTTCCATCGCCAACAAAAAGGACAAATCGTACTCCAATACCTTGTTTGTACAAAAAAACTTTAAGCGCGAATAGACACAACCGAAACACAACCACAAGGATACATGCGAATGCAAATGTCGCTACGACCAAAAAGCGAGAATCAAATACGCTCTGAGTAAACAATAGCGCAAGCGCAACCGCCGCGAGTGTCATAGTGAGCCCAATAACAATATGCCCAACATCAGACAATAGCCTTCGCTCACCAACAGGTCGATACAGACCAAGACACGCAAAGAAAAAAAGTGTCAATGCGACAGGTGCAAGTAATCGTATAAGATACTCTTCCAAAGAAAATGTAAACACGACAGGTCGATACGTACTCACCCACACACTATGGCGGATAAAAAAAGCGAGCGCACCTGAAGCACACAAAGCCACAATATCAACCGGCACATGTATAACCGTAAGAATAAGTGAAAGTCGTTTCATAGAAGTTATGCATAGCATAGCGATTTTTTTGTACTTTTGCAACACACACTGTTGTGGTTTTACCTTGACACACAACAATTTTTGTGCTATACTAAGGCTGTTTTAAGATGGAAGATGATCGCTCTACTCCTTATAGAGTAGAGAGGAAAGTCCGAACTCCCCTTTGAGCAACCAAAGGACATGGTAGTGGGTAACACCCACCCCCCTTTCCTGCGAAGGAAAGGGGCGGGACAGTGCCACAGAGACAATACTATCTATTTGCAAAAATAGAGAAAGGTGAAAAGTGTACTGCGCTCTTAAGTGACAGTACGGTCCAAGCCGTGAGGTTTTGGAGTGGTAAACCCTGCCTGGAGAAAGAGCAGCCTCCGTTTCGCGACGAGAGTGACCCACCGGTCTCTATCGTCGCGAAGCGTTGGAAAAGTTCGCTCGTTACAGCTTTTTGGTAACAAAAAGCATAGAGAAATGATCATCGCTTGCTTAGAGCGAGAGACAGAATTCGGCTTATATCCATAGTACAACCGAAAAAAATCCACCCGTTATGGGTGGATTTTTCGTAGCAAAAAAGAAAACTCCCCAAACCGTCTGTGCCCGTTGACAAACATTAGTATATGCGGTATAGTGGTCACGACAAATGCGCGAGTGGCGGAATTGGTAGACGCACTACTTTGAGGTGGTAGCGATCGCAAGGTCATGAGAGTTCGAGTCTCTCCTCGCGCACCAAACATAAAACCCCATATATGGGGTTTTATGTTTTACATAGTTAGAATTTCCGCTCTTTCCCTACAATCATGTCAATCTTCTTTTTTGCAAGTCGTATCGTAATCTCTGTTTCTTTCGAATGTTTTTCATCAGCAATCACCTCAAACGGTCGTTTCCCCGTGACAATCATTTCTTCAAACGGGAAAATACTCGGTTCTTCAAATACTTGTTTGAACACCCCCTTGTGTAACAAGGGGCGGACAAATGCTTCCAACTTTCCATCCTGTGGGTGGACAACATATTCACCCTTCCCCTTCTCTTTCCAAATAAATGGTTTTAAGTTGCACACGACAAGCTCCATCCTTCCTTTTGAGGAAGACACCTGAAACGTGTCATCATAGCGAATAGTGATGTCACTAAGAGGAATGTGAAGTTGTGAAATAAAATAACGATTATTAAACCAACCCACATCAAGTGGTATCTTACGACGACGCGAGAGCACATCACACGCATCAACCCCAACCGGAATACCCAACACTTCAGCAATATCATTTTGCGGCCCAATCGGCAAAAAACCTACCACCACCGGAAGTGATGCGGCCCGTGACAAAACGCTCCCAAACGTTGTATCGTTTCCCACGATCACAATGGTTGTGGCACCGCGTTTGATTTCTTCTTCAATGACGGCGGGTGCACTCGTAAAATGCTGTAACCGAACTATTTTCCCCGCAATACCAAAATCAGTCAGGCGAGTCTCAATGGCTTTAACCTGACTGTCAAAACGACGTGATTTAAGAAAGCTGTCGTACAAATACACGTACATAGCCATGGCTTTCTGTAAAAACAGAAGTTGGTTTTTTACATTGAGGCAGCCGGTTCAAGAAGCATGTTGGTGTCATCTCTCTCTTCCTCCATATCTCTATTTTTTCTTAAAGAGAGTTTTCGTGGCGTTTTCACACCTTGGACCTCAAGACCTTTCATGGTAATTTTTCCAAGAATAAGAGCGCCCGCCTCAACCACAAGCACCTGACAATCAATGTCGCCAGCCACCTGCGCGGTAGACGTAAGTTCTAATTTATCTTGCATTCGAATATTACCCTTTACTTCCCCAGAAATCGTACCGCTACCTGCCTTCACATTCGCAAAAATTTTTGCCCCATGCTCCACCTGAAGATGCTTGCTGGTTGCAACACTCCCGGACACAATCCCTTTAACCACAATATTCCCTTCCGATGCAAAATCACCTTCTACATGAACAGAAGGTCCGACAACAGTTTCCACCTCATCTAGTTGAGGGGACACGGGCTGGTAATCAGCCCCTCTTGAGGGGTTAACATACTGTGCGGTTGATTTCTGAAACATAAAAAAGAGATAGTATCGTAATACGACTATTGTACACAATGCGCATCAAAAATAAAAGTGGGGATAAATACTCCTACAGGCCGTACTGATTCACCACAGTTTGCCCTTTCTGAACGATCGTTTCTGTATCACGATCAGGAGCATCAAACGGCACCCAAAATCCAAATTCACTCCCTTTTCCAAGTCCAGCGCTTTTTGCCCATACGTGTCCCAAATGTCCTTCGATAAACTGTTTACACACGTAAATACCCAGCCCTGTTCCGTTCACATTTGTTCCCCGCACATTCTTGCCACGATAAAACTTATTAAAAAAGTTTGGTGTATCCTCATCGGTAAACCCTAACCCAGTATCTTGAACAAGCACCGTAACACCGTTATTTTCTTCCTTTACGCGCACACAGACACTCCCTTTTGGTGTGTACTTAATTGCGTTATCTACATAATTATAAATAACATGATGAATTTTTTCCTCATCAATAACCGCACGCGCAGGAGTCGGTGGTATTTCAAAAACAACATCTAAACTTTTTTCTTTCGCTTTTTGTCGCAATTCATCCACAACCGGAATGATAAGCTCAGACATGTCATGCTCTTTGAAGACAAATTTTGTTCTCCCTTGCTCAATACGCGAAATATTTAAAAATTCATCAACCAATTTTACAAGTCGTTCATTACTCTCGTCCATGTTTTTTAAAACAGTAAACGCATCCTTAGTAATCTTCCCGTATGCCCCATCTTGGATAAGCTCGATATACCCTTTAATAATTGAAAGAGGTGTGCGAAGTTGGTGTGAGGCAATCGAAAGAAATTCGGTCTTTTGCTTATCGAGCTGCTTTAAACGAACATTGGCACGCTGGAGCGAATCGGCTAGTTTTGCCATTTGATCTTTTTGCTCCACTTCATTTTTTACGCTTTGAATAAGCAAATATGAGATGAGCATAACCATACCGAGAATGGTCCCATTTATAACGAAATGGGAAAATGTTCCGGACAAAATAAACTGAATAATAAGTGTTGAGTTGATGAGCAGCAAGAAAAATTCGGTAGTAATGACCTTAATATTCAGAAGCTGATGCCGTAAGATGGCGTAGGTCGTAAACACAGCAACAAGGGTAGAAAAAAATTGTCCAAGCCAGTTTAATTCAAAGTATCCAAACCACGGAAAAGAAAGATTTGTTACCATCGCTAAATTTGAACCAAAAAAATAGCCTATCAAAATGCTTTTTGTTTGATTGTATACGGTACCTGTGGATTTTCGCATATAGCGAAAAAGGACGAAAAAACCAGCAATAAAAAATAAAGAAATGTGAGAGACATACACCCAGTACCACGGACCCCAAACAAGAAACGTTTCTTTTTCAGGAACGATTATTGCCTCAGTAATAAGTGCTCCCGGATACGCACATAAAACAACAATGGCTATATTTTCCAAAAAGAGAAGTATTTCTTGCCAGCGCTTTACCCGCTTTGTTTGAGTAAAAACAAGAGTAAAATAAAAAAAACTGGTCGACGTAAACGAAGCCATGATGTAAAGCAGTTTTGCCCAAATAAGAGTTTGACCGAAAAGATGACTCCGATATAAAATCATGGGGAAAATCCAGCCTGCAATAGCTAAAATTGCAACTGAATATGCTTTTCCACCAAGAGTGCGTCTGCCATACCGATACAAAATCCACAGTAACGCAGCATGAATAATCAGTGACACGACGACGGTAAGATTTCTAAAATCTAAGTCAAACATACACGCTATACACGTATAGTATACCTGATTTTCTTCATAAAAAAAA
>CAZYEQ010000034.1:0-9019 GCA_964646505.1 uncultured Gammaproteobacteria bacterium | reverse complement strand
TTTTACGTACGCAGAAAGTGTGCTTGGTATCACAAAAGAAGATATTGTTAATGGCATTATCGGCGGCGTAACAGAGATTCTTCTGGTTATCGCCCGTTTCGCGCTTGATCTCGTGCTGTACTGTCTTGATTTTTTCTTGCGTCTTGCGGCCTACAATGGTTTTATCGACGCGCCTCCTGTTGTGGTAGGCTGGTTCATGGTGCGCGATCTTGCAAACATGTTTTTTATTGTGGCCCTGCTTGTGATCGCGTTTTCTACCATGCTTGGTCTTGAAAATTATGCCTGGAAAAAATCATTAGTGAAACTCATCGCAGCCGCGATCCTTATCAATTTCAGCCGTCTTATTATAGGCGTGCTTATTGATGCGTCACAAATTATCACCCTCACATTTCTTAACGCGGTTGAAGGCGCGGCAGGTGGAAACCTTATTACCATGTTCCATCTCGATAAGATGCTTAGTATCTCAACAAATGCCGGAGATATTGGAAAAGATAGCTTTCGATTAGAAATTTTAGCTGGTGGCATGGCCGCAGTGGTATTTTCGCTCATGGCTCTCTTCACGATCGCCGCGTACGCGTTTCTTATGCTTGTGCGTGTTCTTATTTTGTGGATGCTTATTATTTTATCACCGCTTGCGTTCGTGCTCTCGTCGTTACCTCAAACGCAGGGCTACGCGAGTGAGTTTTGGGGAGAACTCACAAAATATTTGATTATCGGACCGCTCATGACTTTTTTTCTGTGGCTTGCGTTTGCGACTTTAGGAAGTGGTGATATTGCCGGTTCGTTAAATTTAACAGGAGTTAATCCGGGTGCCGGATCTCAAGCTGTTCAGGATGCGGTTTTGGGAGGTGGGGTGGGTACCGCAGAAGGTCAGTCGGTAACCGTAAACGCCATTTCCCGTTGGGAAAATCTTTCGAGTTTTTTTATTGCCATAGGTTTTTTGTTGCTCGGTATTGAACGTGTGCAGAAAATTGGTGTGCGCGGTACTGATATTGCAAACAGCATCATTTCTTCGGGTAAAAAGGTTACGAAAGGCGCGCTTAAATATGGTTCTGCCGCAGGTCTTTTTGCGTCCGGTGCAGGGATAGGTACTGTTTTGGCGGGTGCCGGGCTTGGTGCGGCTGGGTATGCGACTGGGTATAAGGGGTACAAGTTTGGCAAATTTGGTGCTCAGATTGGGGTGGAGAAATTGAAACAAGGGTATTACAGTACGCTTGGTAAAGGTGATCTTCAGCGTGCTGGAAGCCTGGGTGAATACCAGGCAACCACAAAGGCTATTAAAGATCGTCTTATTGCCGAAGGTTCTGAGCAATCATCCGCAGGCGGCGACTTAGCACGCGCGCAGGTGGCATCGGTGGCTGCGCGCAAAAGAGCGGATGAAAGCCAGAAGCTTGCCGAGGCTGGCGAGAAAAAGAAACAGTTCGATAAAGAATGGAGCGATTATCAAAAAGAAATTGAAAAGGAGAAAGCAAGGTTTCGTAATCAAAATGGTCGTGAGATGACCGAGACAGAAGTTGGTAAATTTGCTACCGCATTTTTGAATGCTCCAAAGACTGGGTTCGATATATTGCGTGGCAGGAACTACGCCCTTCAAGCGAGTGGTGTTGAAAAGAGTATTGGCGAAGAGAAGAAAGATGAGTATTTGAAAGCGTATGCCACCCAATCAAGAGGTGGTACGGCTACAAACGTGAAAATTTCTGAAGACAGGGCATATCGAGAAAAGATGAAAGATTATGCTCAACTTGAAGAACATGAACTATACGACACCATGAAAAAGGTGTTTGCCAAAATTCGCGCGACATCTGAAGATGCGCCTGAGCATTTTCAGGCAGTTCAAGATATGACGGCACTTACGTCTAGTGCCCTCGAAGGAGGAAAGGGACAAATGCTTGCAAAGCTGGCGCGCGACTTGGCGGGCAATGGTCTTCATGCGAGCTTTAAAGATATTGATGATGCTGGTACAGATATTACACAGCTTATGCTTGCGTTGCAGGGTAGTTTTTCAGATAAGACAAAATACAGAAGTAACCTCTCAGACTTAGCCATAAATAACCCTGCCGCTGCGCAGAAATATGAAGAAGAGATGAAGGCCGCGCAGCAAACGTTGTATAAAAATCTCATTGGCACCTCCGGTGATCCGTCTAAAGCGTCCGTCACCTTAAGAAACTTAAATGCGGCCATGAACAGAAACGCGTCAAGCGCGAATGCACTCCAGTGGAAAGGGCAATTGCTTGCTCCGCTTTCCGGAAATGAAAATGATCCAATGACGTTTGTGCATGCGCAGCCCGCCTATGCCGGTATTCAGCAACAGGTCTCATCTGAAGAGTCTGCGCGAAAAGATCAACGACTTCAACAGATGAGCGTGGAGCATATTTTCCGTACAGAGATTGATCAGGTGACAGGAAAACCAGTATTTGGTGAGTTTAAAGATCAGTTTGCTGAAAAATTGGTGGATGAGTTGAGGTCTGGTGCCATTACCGCTAGTAAAGCCATGCTGGCTGCTCTTGGTGAGAGTCAGAAGGCTGACGTGAAGAACAAGCTGGAGCTCATTATTAAAAATCGGGTAAACGATATTAACGATCCGAAAATTGATAGAAATACAAAGAATCGTCGCATAGAGCAAACCCTTGATCTCGTGCGGGGAATCAAAAAAGACGCTCAATTAACACGCGATCAGGTAGATGCCATTCTCGATGCTGAGTATAAGGTAAAAATAAAATAGTGCGCGTCGTCGATAGAGAGGCGCAAAATAGTATATTTGTATAACCTATGTTCGACCTTACTCCGTTTGAACCAGGGACAACCATATCACCATACACCCTTGAGCTTGAGTTCGAACGGGCGCTTTCTGATTCAAGCATCGCGTTGCGCGAAGTATATGAGCTGTGGCGCGATTTTTTCTCTGATAATCAGGGAACATATGTTCGTATCGCCGGATACCCTCTTCATTGGGAACTTTTTGTAAAAGCGACGTGGAAACTATTTCTTTCTCTTCCGGAAGAAGAGGTGTTTGTGCATGTGCGGTGGCAGCTCCCAACCGCGTTTCGCCTTGGAGTTCACGTGGAAGATCAGTTGTTTTTTTATCTGTATCGCAGGTATCCCCAGGAACGTGAAATCGAAGCCGCGTATCGTTCTATCCGTCAAACGGTACTTCAGAGCAATGTTCCATTAAATCCGGCAGCAAAGGGAAGTATATCTATCCGCGATGTAGCAGAACAAAAAAAGGGGGCCTATAAAAAAGATGTGGCGATTGATGACTCTGCTACTCTTGCGCGCATTGAGTATGAACTTTTTCCAACCACATCAGAGCGTTCTAAAAACACAGAGGAGGCGGAAAAAATCGCCACCACCAGAGCGTTTCTCGGTTTTATCAACTTTTTTCGTGATACCGATGTAATTCTTCCGGTATTGACGGAGTATGTTATTAGGCTCATGGAACCCGCAACGGCCCCAGAGCCTGTCGCAGGTAAAAAAGCAACGAAAAAGACCGATCAAAGTATTCGTTTAAAAGACACCGCCGTCATTCCTCAAATGCCACCTGTGATTATACCTCCAGACGAAGAAAACGCAGATGAGCAAGAGCGAGATTCGCGCATGAATCACAGAGAAATACAAGCACTTATTGATCATCGGTTTGGAAAAGACGAAATTGGTGCGTACCGGAATATTGAAGGAGTACTTGCCACCCTAGAATCTTTTGCTCAAAAATATAACGACGAAACCATAACGGAACTTTTGTATTTTGATGAAGATCGAGGTGTGTTTGCGTGGAACGAAGAACTTTTGAATTCGTAATTTTTTGTATGCCGCAAGAACCAATGATTATTGTGCGCAAACCTGATGGCTCTAAGGTGAAGATGACTTTAGCGGAGTTTCGTGCCTCAAAAATGAACGTCACGCAACCGAAGGCCCCACCTCACGTGGCGATGCCAGTATCTCGTGTGGCACGCAGCACAAAGGCTACTGGCGGAGCATCTCAGTCTGGTGTTTGGGACAAAGACGACCATCTGTCTCTTATGGATAATAGTAGCCATCATGATGAACTTGTGCCCATGCAAATGAACACACAGTCAATGCCAAAAAAAACCATGGTTGTACGTGATGACATTTCAACAATGACGACAGATGTTCCCACCTATAAAAAAATAAATCAAGTACAATCCCCATCGGTCAATACACGTTCGGCAAAGCCGGTTCCAGAAGAGTTATCGAGGCTTATTGAATCAGCTCGTGAGAGGCCGATTATTCAAGATATTCGGGGAGGCGATCGTTCGTCCACGCGTCAGATGAAAAAAAGTATGGGTCCGGTCGATGAGCTTGGAGCCATGACACTCATCGACATGCACCGTCTCGGTTCAACGTCTGAGGGGGTTAAGACGGCTATGATTCAAAAATTTGAAACCCTTAAAAAAGACGCCTTTATTTCTTACCTTGACGCTGTTCACGCGTGGGAAATGAGCCCGATATATAAGGCGTATGTTTCCGTATTAGAACAGGCTTTAAAAAATCGTCAGTCAATTGTAGAATATACAGATGCACATAAGAGCGGCAACGAGCTCACGGCAGAAGATGTGTCGGTGGTGTACGCGGTGAGTGCGCATGTTCGGCTATAGGTTATGCAACAATTTGTGGTACCACAATTTATAGATGTTGAAGATAAGATCTTTGGTCCAATCACCACACGGCAGTTTGTGATTTTGCTTGTGGCTGGAGTGATTCTTTTTTTAGCGTTCCGGTTTGCTGATTTTGCACTTTTTATAACTCTTGTGGTGGTCATCGGTGGTCTAGCGCTCCTTTTTGCGTTTGTAAAGGTAAATGGGCAACCATTTCACTATTTTCTTTTGAATCTTATCCAAACATTTCAAAAACCAAATTTACGCGTGTGGAAAAAATCGTACACATCGGATGAACTGAATTATTTTCGAAAATTAGGACAAGTAACTGATATAGAACCAGAGCCAACCGCCCCACCTGTACGCCGCGCGCGCATCCAAAATTTGGCACTCCTTGTGAATACAGGCGGCGCGTATAGGCCTGATGATCAGTTTTAATGTTTTGTTATGGCAAAAAAAGCCAAAGCGACGAAATCGAAGCAAAAGAAAGGAACTGGCAAGCCGTCAACTCAGGCTCATCTTCCCATTGCTGAAATTAAAGACGGCGTTATTGTGCTTAAAGATGGAACGATTCGAGCGGTGCTCATGATTTCGAGCATTAATTTTGCGCTTAAATCGGAAGACGAACAGAATGCTGTTATTTCAGCATATGTTGGGTTTTTGAATTCTATCGATTTTCCGCTTCAGGTGGTAGTACAGTCACGTCGATTGCAAATTAAACCCTATCTTGAAATGCTCATGAAGGCGGAGCGCGAACAGGCTAACGAACTTTTGCGCACGCAAACCGCGGATTACCGTGCCTTTGTTGAGGAGCTGGTTGATATTGGGCAAATTATGACGAAGCGGTTTTATGTTATTGTGCCGTATGATCCGCTTTCCAACAAGAAAAAAAGTTTTTGGGCGAGGTTTAAAGAGGTCTTGAAGCCGGCGTTAACTGTGCGCTTAAAAGATGAGCGATTTGAACAGCGAAAACGTGATCTCATGCTTCGAGTAAGGCAAGTAACGAGCGGTCTTCAAAGTATCGGTTTGCAGGTTGTGCCACTTGATACCCAGGCGGTTATTGAACTCTATTACACAACATATAACCCCTCTACTGCCTTTACTGAAGAATTAACAAAAATAGGAGATTTGCAAGTTGAAAACCTCACCTAACTCTAAGGTATGCCATTCAAACCTGAATCACTTGATCGAAAAGGGAAGGGCTCAGTGGGGTCAATTTCTCGTCCGGTCGCGCCACAAAATGACGATCTTGTTAGCCTTGAAGAAGAGCGACTGTTTCGTGAAGGAACGGTTGCGATTCGTGACCTTATCGCACCGTCTGCCTTTCGCGTAGAGTCAAGCTTTGTCCAGCTTGGAGATATTTATCTCCGTACTATTTTTGTAATCACCTATCCACGGTACATTACCGTAGGTTGGAGCGCGCCGATTCTCAATTTGAATATCACCATGGACATCGGTATGTTTTTTTATCCGGTGAATTCAGCGATCATTTTAAAGCAGTTAAAAAATAAAGTTGGCGCTCTTGAGGCGCAAATATCGGCCGATACCGAAAAGGGTGCTGCCCGTGATCCGATTCGCGAAACCGCGCTTCGTGATATTGAAAAACTTCGCGATGACTTAACGCAGGGAATTGAACACTTTTTTCAATTCGCGTTTTATGTCACTATTTACGCGAAATCAAAAGAAGAATTGGAACAGATTTCCGAAGATATTGAAAACATGTTTGGTTCGAAATTAATTTATACAAAATCTGTATTATTCCAGGCCGAGCAAGGGTTTATTTCGACACTTCCTCTCGGTATTGATGAACTCAACATTGCGTTCAACATGAACTCAAGTCCGATTGCCTCGTCTTTTCCATTCATTTCTTCAGAACTGACAAGCGATGATGGTATTTTGTACGGTATCAACCGACACAATAATAGCTTAATTTTATTTGATCGTTTTTCCCTCCAAAACGCAAACATGGTGGTGTTTGCCACTTCGGGTGCGGGTAAGTCGTACGCCGTAAAACTCGAAGTGCTTCGAACCATGATGCTTGGTACCGATGTGATTATTATCGATCCTGAAATGGAATACGTGCATCTTTGCGAGGCGGTGGGCGGAACCTACATTAACATTTCACTCTCTTCAGAAAGTAAAGTAAACCCATTTGACCTGCCGCGTCCCGTTGGTCAACAGGTGTCGGCAGAAGACATTATTCGCAGCGCCGTCATTACCCTCAAAGGATTGCTTCGCATTATGCTTGGGTTTATGACTGCGCAGGAAGACTCCATTATGGATCGGGCGCTTCTTGAAACATTTGCAAAAAAGGATATTACCCCAAGTGTGAATTTGGCGACTATCGAGCCACCGCTTATGCAAGACCTTCTCGATGTTCTTGAAGGTATGGAAGGCGCTGACGAGTTGGTGCTCAAACTGCGTAAATATACCGAGGGGACATTTTCCGGCCTGTTCAACTCGCCAACAAATGTGAACATGAATAATCAGTTGGTTGTGTTTAGTGTTCGCGATTTGGAAGACGAGCTTCGTCCGATGGCTATTTACACGCTCGTGAATTACATCTGGAATATTGTGCGTAGTGAACGTAAGAAGCGTATTTTAGTGATTGATGAAGCGTGGTGGCTCATGACGAATGAAGATAGCGCGAAGTTTATCTACGCGCTCGTAAAACGATGCCGTAAATATTATTTGGGTGTAACTACTATTACTCAAGACGTAAATGACTTTTTGCGCTCGCAATACGGCCAGGCGATCGTGACAAACTCGGCTTTACAGATGCTTCTTCGACAGTCGCCGGCGTCGATTGATTTGGTGCAAAAAACATTTCTTCTGACCGAGGGTGAAAAATATCTGCTTCTCGAGAGTGGTGTCGGTGAGGGGATCTTTTTTGCCGGACTCAAACATGCTGCTATCAAAATTGTTGCTTCCTATACTGAAGACCAGCTTATTACTTCTGATCCACGCCAACTTTTAGAAATCGAAAAAGCCAAAAAGGAATTTGCGAATGAGGTGTTACGTCAGCCTCGTTAATTACTATTTGTATGACTGTAGGACAGCGAACATGGTTTATCCGTATCGGCATCTTAGCAGGTATTCTTCTAGCGGTTATTCTTTTTGTTTCGGTTATTCGAAACTCTGGTCAACAGCAGACAGAGTCACCTCATTTTCAACAACAAACGTCATCTTCAACGGATGTGTTGGGTTCTGGTACGGTGGGTCCGTCCGTTATACCAACGACACGGGGAACAACTTCAACATCGCCGACTGACACGTATCTCGTACAATTATCACGGATTGTGATTGAGCGTCTTGGAAGCTATTCCAATCAAAATGACAACGCACACATTGATGATGTGTTGTCGCTTGTCACCCCTCGCATGGCGAAGTATATAGACACTCTTCGCTTAGATCAAAGCACTGTCTACCGTGGTCAAACAAGCAGGGTTGTTACGATTGCGCTGCAAACAAAAGAAAAGGGGAGGGCGACCGTTGTTGCGAATGTTCAGCGTGAACTCGATACGGCAACCAGTTCAACTCGCAATTACCCAACGGTCCGTGTAGAACTTGTGGAAGCCGCGCAACATACATGGCTCGTCGACGGTATTTTTTGGGAATAGCCTGTGAGAGGAGGGACTTTTTTTGATCGTATTTTTTCGTACATCTTTCCAGAGTATTGTTTGGGTTGCGAACAGGAGGGCACATTGGTTTGTGGTGTGTGCGCGGAGGTGTTGAATGTGTATGAGGTATGTTCTGGCGAATTAAGACACAGAGCGTTTTGGGTATACGATGGTGATGGGGTGCGGGCGAAACTCATTAAGGTATGGAAATACCAATTTCGTAAAAAAGCGTTTCAGTATATTGCGCCTACGCTTAAACGGTTTGTCGAAGATCATAACGAGTGGTTTCAAGGCATCCAAATGATTGTGCCTATTCCGCTTCACCCGAAACGTGAGGTATGGCGTGGATTTAATCAGGCAGAACTCATTGCGCGTGAACTGAGCGGTCTTCTTAACATCCCGTGTGTATTGTTTTTAGAGCGGACGCGTGTAACAGCGCCTCAGGCATCTTTGGGTAAAGAAAAACGCGCAACGAATGTAGGAGGGGCTTTTGCTGTGCGAAAAGGGGCGCACATCGAAAACCTCACTTTTTTATTAGTTGATGATGTGTTTACTACTGGCTCAACTTTGGATGAGGCTGCCCGTACATTACTTAACGCAGGGGCAAAAGAGGTAAAACTGTTTACGCTCTGTAAGGATGAATTGCAGCCCCCTGGGGGCTAGGCAAAATGAAAAGACTGTGCTATAGTAGGCGCACAAAAAAGGAGAGATGGCTGAGTGGCCGAAAGCGCCTCACTGCTAACGAGGTAGGGATTAACGTCCCTCGTGAGTTCGAATCTCACTCTC
>CAZYEQ010000033.1:1777-9613 GCA_964646505.1 uncultured Gammaproteobacteria bacterium | reverse complement strand
CGGCGCACTTCAGTATCGAGCATAAACGCGCGCGTGGAAATTTCGTCGACTTTACTTTTCACAATACCACGCACAATAAAATCTTTTGTTGCCTTTCCTCCGTCTTCCTGCGCAATGGTTACACGCACTTTCGTACCTACATCAACATCTTCAAGAAGGTTGAGACCCGGAATATTCGCATCAGCAAATGAAGAATATTTTTTGAGCATGTTCGCGCCAATCAAGATGCCGTTACCATCACCCGGATCAAGCATACGGCCTTGAATGAGAAAGCGAGAAAATCCTGTAAGTTGTTGTTCTCGCACAGGATCAAAACCAGCAATTGCGATACCCGCTTCATTTGATTTTTCTTCTTTTTTTGGTAACCGATCAAGGGTTCCTAAAATTTGCCCACTCACCACGTACCGCGGAGAAATATGCTTAACATGCTCATGACCATTTATGTAGGAAATAAGGTTATTTGAATTAGGAATATAGGTACGACCCTCAGCGCTAGTTACGATTACATCACCGCTGTAATTATCACGAAACTGTACAAACGATCCACTGATAAGCCCTAAAAGAAGCCCGGAAACGACGACGAGGTTGAGAAATGTAAGAACCATGATCGACACAATGAGAAACGTGGTCCATTTATTGGAGCGTTTGAGTTGGCGCAACGCTAAAAACCACCCCACGCGGAGAGTGTTCACAAGTTCTTGCTTTTTAATTGGCATTGGGGTCATATATGAAGATTGAAAGCACTGTATCACGAAAAACACTATAAATCAATCTTGGCAAAGGGAAATATTGACAACAAGCCCCCTATACATTATCATGTGTTTCTGTCTACGGTACATGAGTAGGAGAAAAAAATGGCAAATGCAAAATTCATCATCGACGAAAAGGTCGTCAACCGACTGAAGCCCGGAACATTGCTGTTCTGGTCAAGATACCTTGGGCAGCTGACCTGTCTCGAAACTAGGATTCCAGACGAAACCGCCCTAATCGTAACGTCTCTCCATACCGGTAGAGTCGACTCCAAAGAATTACCCGGTCTTCTCTTGGTGATCGCAGGGAGCAAGGAGTGCGAGGTTCGAGAAGTCTACAATGGTGGCGCCGTGAGCATGTACCAACTCTACGCAGAGGCGCGTGGATGAAAACCCGGGGCTGGAATCGTTCGCGATCGGCCCTGGGAACACTTTACCCACCACACAGACCCATACGGGTCCTTTTTTAATGAAATGTTTTTCCCGCCCCAAGCATAGCAATCATGAGTAGTTTTTCTTTTCTTGAATACTGCTTTAACGCATATTCAGCCCTGAGCGCCGCGCTTTTGTTGGGATACTGTTTTGCATATACCAATGTCACCGGCCTACGCGAGCGTGTATATTTGGCACCACGCGTTGAAGAGTTATGCTCGTGTATGCGTTTCTGCACATCTTTTGCTACACCTGTATATAAACTCCTGTCAGCGCAGCGAACAATATATACAAAAAACATAATTGGCACAATCTGAAATTACATTCCTTTACCTACCTGTTTTCTTAATGTTTTTTTACCCTACCCTGTGGCGCATCAAATACGACATTACCGCTTGCTAACATAGTAACAGCATCTAAAAAACCACACGCTTCACAAATCTATTTAAGGTCAGACATGTTTACTAATGAATGGCCGCCGTCATTAATACCACGCAAAAGCGCAATGAAGGTATTGTTTTTTTGAGTGCCATGTAAATGCATAGCCTATTTTTTCAGTTGTACATAAAAACCGTTGCTGCCATACAGCGTATATGTGTTGTCACCATTATCTTTCGCGTACACCTCAACCTCTTCACCAATATGACCCTCTAAATCACCAAAACCTTCTACACCGATAATTGAACCGAGCTCTTTGGCTTCGCGCCAGCCCATGATGGTTGTAATGTGTTTACCACCTACAACCACGAAACATTCACCATCAGCAAAACAGCCAGTATCCACTTTTTCAAGCTTCCCTGAAAAATTAGCGACCTTTAACTTACCTCCCGGTTCTTCTAACGCAGGTGGCGCCATACGACGACCATTTTCATCGCTCGGCATGCCACTGGGGTACATAACAGCTCTTTGAACGTCTTCACGACCCTGTAACAACATAGCAACAAAAGTACCAGCAATGAGCAACGAGACTCCCATAAATAGCGCGATAAGAATTTTATGATTCATAAAAAATAAAAAATGTATCAAACTTGTATCATTTTTGAAGCAAGAGTTCTACCCAAGACTGTCCATTCATTTCCACCCGTTCATTTTTAAGGACAGTAAACCGTGATGCGATTTTTAGTAAATCGTCTTCCGAATAATGATAGTATGTTCTCGTGCCATATTCATCTTCTTTTGTTACTTCGCTATATGTATCAGCATATTTCATAGATATACGCAGAACACCGCCAGTATTCAACGCTGCATACACGCGTTCAACGATTTCTTTCAAGGATTCTTTCGGAACGTGAATAAGCGAGGCAAAAGCAAATACAACATCAATATGTTCTGGAAATATAAACGTTTCAACATCGGACACCATAAACTGTGCTTCAGGCACATACTCTTTCGCAAGTTGGATAAACTGAGACGCCACATCAAAACCAAGATAATGAACAGTGTGTCTTATGATCTCTTTCGCATCACGCCCGTTGGCACAGCCAATTTCTACCACAAACGGTTGTTCTTTTTTAACTACCGCTAAGGTTTCGAGAATATCGTTCACACGCGCACCAGTTCTTGCGAATTTCAACACCATGCGTTCGGCCGCAGTATTATAGGTATAAATGGTTTCTTCCTTTTTGTTCATAAAGTCATAAAACGAAAGACAGTTATCGGTACCATGCAACTTGCCGTGTGTCAACGGCAAGTATGACTTGTTTTAAAAAATTTAATTAGCACCCGACACTTCATTTTTGGTCATGATTCCAGGAAAATATGGCGCTTGATCTGGTGCTAATATACGCAAAAAAACGTCTGTTACTGTTCCCTCCTTTAATTCAAGAAATTCATGAAGTTTCCGCGCTATTTCTTTCTCTTCCTTGCGCCTCTCCGCATCTCTTCTTTCACGATTAATCACAGCGTCATCCCTTAAACCCTGCCTAAATTCATTGAATTCTGTCAAAAAATTTATTTCTTTGACACGAGACTGTTCATCTGTGGGCATTGGTGATTTGCCTTCCTTTGCCGCTGCTGCTACAGCTTCTGCAAATAAAGATGCGGTTGAGGAATCAAGATTATCGTCATCAGTATCGTCGAACCGTTGCGTTGCTCGATCAAACAAGGCAACAACCGCGGTTCTGTCAATTTCAGCAGTCGCACGCGCAACTTGTACATCATTATGGCCATACACCGATTCTAATTTCGTAATAATGTTATTAAGGAAAATTGCACTTAACTCTTTCACAAGATTACCTGAAGCCTTACCAGTATTAATGGCTAAACAGTACATTGCACGTAATCGTAACACTTTTTCTTTAAAGAAGATTTCAGGAAATACTTCCGTGCCACCAGCAGATTCAATACTGCACTGCTCCTCCTCACCCATGGCAAAGTACAATTCTTCAAAAATTTCTACTTCTTTTTCTTCTCCTATGAGCAAACTCTCATGATATTCTTGTGGCTCAAATAATCTCTGTAACAATTCTGACCCAAGAAACGGTGCCCATTCGACCGCATCACTATCAAAAGAAGAAATGTAATCCAAAATCCTCTTCTTCTCTTCGCTACCAAGTGTTTCACCAAGATGTTCGTTGATTTTAGCAACTATCCCTTGCTCAAAATCTGGGTATTTATTTTCTAACATGCGCCTCACGCCTTCTTTTTCTGAAGGATTTTCTTCTGGGTTTCCTCTATAAAATTCAGACATATACACTATGTGATTATTTTTTATAAAATACTTTATTTCGTAGTACTTCTCTAACGAGTATACCTACATACCTACAACAGGAACAAATCACCAATAATGTTTTGCTAAAAAGTAAGTTATCTATCGCCCTTGTTTTCTTTCACCCGAAACCTCACAATCTTCCGTATCAGAGTATAGGGTATTTTCTTGTCTAAGGGAAATTTAATCGAGCCTTTCGCCACCTCATAAGCTGCCAACTCCTTCGCAAACGCTTTATTTCCTGATGGTGTTGCGTAAAATCCAATATGCGTTTTCCATGCCGCAAAATAGACCAACGAGCGACCGTGCAACTTGTAGCCGGGCATACCATAAGCCATACCCTCTATTGCATCAGGAGCTTCTTTTTGAATAAGCGCACGAATTTTTTTCAGAATAAGCTGAGCATCGGAAGGAAAATGTTGTATGTACACGTCAATCTTTTTGTCACTATTCATAATGAAATAATGATCTGCGTGTGATTATGATTACACATCAAAAAAATTTAAAAAAAAAGTTTTATTCATATAGACCGGCATACCGGGCAAAAGGAAAAGCTGCCGGGTGGGGCAGCGACCTCCTTTTTTTCACACCAATCGTGTTTCACGATACCGAATCTCACGTGGTAACACCTCCTCCACTTCTATCAAGTTTGCTGAGCCTCATCGCGATCTCAAGTGCGACCGGGTCACGATTCTCGATACGACGAATGAGGTCACTGATGGTCGTAGGCCAACCAGCACGGTCCATCGGAAATTCCACATCCGGGTCAGGGTAGCGTCGCAATCTTACCAAGACTTTCCGGATTTCATCGTCAGTTGGAACGCAGCTTTTTTCCATGAGATCCTCCTGTGCGCGTCAAGGCACACTAAAACCATACCAACATTTTTTATATGATGCAAGTGTGTTACCCACATTTGAACAATATTCATAAACCCGCGGATGTTCCCGCGGGTCTTCTGACAATACACGTTCTTTCACATTCTACTTTGAATCAAACTCTACTGTCCACTCAATACCGTACTTGTCTCTAAACATGGCAAAAGAGGTGCCCCATGGACTTTCCCCCATTGGCATTTCAACAGTTCCACCCGCTGAAAGTCCATTGAAAATTCTTTCTGCTTCTTCTTTACTGTCTACGCTAACAGCTATCTTTGATCTATTTTCGTTCTCACTTACTGGTCCCATCATTTCTGGCACGTCATTGGCAATCAACATACTGTTGCCAATAGGTAAAACAATGCGCATGATTTTATTTGCTTCTTTTTCAGGTACAGGAAACTCAGCGCTCGCAATGTCTTTGAACCGGGTAATATGAGAGAATTCTCCACCGAAAACAGATTTATAAAACGTAAACGCTTCTTCGGCATTTCCGTTGAAATTAATGTAGGGGTTTATAGTTGTCATATGTATTATGAGTTAAAGTGTTATTAACAACACCTTTATATAAATATAAGCAGGGAAAATTGATATGATTTATCGAATTTGATCAATTAAAAATTTTGAGATAATTTTCCATGATTATTTACTTTTGACGATCTTCTTTATCACTGAATCAACAAAAAGTCTAAAAGCTAAACGCTTTTCTTTTTCGTATACGATTTTAACTCCCAAAAGATGGCCTTTAGCGCAAGAAAGATTTTTTTGGGAAACGGAAACTACGGGATTAATAATTCGATCAATATACATTCGACGTAAATTGCCAGGACCATCTTTTTGATAGAGACAAATTAGAGAGCTACACTTTTCGCAACTTATTTTTAGCATTCTTGTGTAACCCCCTCTACTTTTCCGAAATTTGTCGTTCTTGAGCTTCATACAAATAATCTTAGCAAAAAACTCTTATTTGTGATGATTCGAATTTACCAATCTGGCGAAAGGAGAGAGCATTTCATTATTCGAACACGTCGCTTCGCTCCTTTTGAAACCCCTCGGTTTCAAATATCCGCCACGGGGAAACAACTGTTTCCCCGACCCCCTTCAGTTCGAATCTCTCCGCATTGCCACAGAATCACAAAATACTGGCTACAGCTAGTATTTTGTGATTGCGGAAGGAGAGAGATTCGAACTCTCGATACCCTTTCAGGTATGCCGCCTTTCCAAGGCGGTGCACTCGACCACTATGCGATCCTTCCTTTTTTTCCTTTGTAGTACACCCACCCCCCTAAAAACATGAGTAAAATAGCACTGTACTGCCCTGGAGTCAATTGAGCATATCTCGCGTCCGCGCCAACCACATCGGTTGCACGCAAAAAATCGAGTCCAAATCGTAGCACGCCATAATATATAAAAAGAACCGACACAAACCAGCCCTCACATACCTTTTTATTGCGCCATACATATAAAAACACTATCGCAAGTGGCAACATGCCAATAATCTCAAGGAGCGCCATATCAAATCGTACTACCCCATCACGCCATGGTGTGGCCAAAAAGCATCCGGGGCAGGCCATGCCAGGATGATCGTGAATAAGCACACACCCTACACGCCCTACCATCCAACCAAATACCGCTGCGTACGCCAAAAGGTCGGCAATCACCGCTCCCCTCACAGGCCCGTTCTTTTTTTTGTACCACACATCCCACAACACGCTACCTAGCGCCCCAGAAAGTCCCCCAAATGACGATAACCCCCCTTGCCACAGCGCGAACGCCTCAAAAGGGTGAGAAAAAAAATATCCTGGCGCGTAGAAAAAGACATGAAAAAAACGAGAACCTATAATTCCCCAAATGATCGCGTGAAGCACAACACTAAACACCATCTCGCTGTCGACCTGCTTTTTTTTCGCCTCACGATCAATCAGGGCAAACACCAAAAGCATACCAAGTGCCACACAAAGACCCCACACCTGAAGTGGTAACGGACCGAGGTGGATAATATGATATTCGAACCAAGGAATCATACATTATTCCACGTTGCCTCGTGCGCTGACACAATCTCAATAATTTCTTGCTCGTTGTCAACAAGGTGATACAATGTTTCATCACCAGGAGCAATTGTTTTCGCTTGTTTTAATAAAATCTGCTTAATAAATGTATCCAAATTTCCCCAAAACTTTTTATCGTACAATATAACTGGCAGTCGTTCCATTTTTCCCGTCTGCATCAGGGTCAAAATCTCAAACAACTGATGCAGAGTGCCAAGCCCGCCAGGAAAGAAAATGAATGCCTTTGTCGGCGCGGTAATAATTAATTTTCTTGTAAAAGGAAAACTAAACAAAATCGACCGAGTGAGGTATGGATTGACCTCCACCCTATTCCCAAACTTCATACCAATACCGAGCGACACCCCACCAGCCTCAAATGAGCCTTTGTTGGCCGCCTCAGCCACGCCACGCTTACCACCGGTCACAACCGCGTAATTCTTTTTAGCAAAAGCCGCGCCAAGCCGATGCGCAACCTCATAATATTCACTGTCAGGATGAATACGGTTGGTTCCAAGCACGGTAACCGCTTTATCGAGTCCGTTCACAAACTCATACCCCTCTACCAACTCAGCCATCACGCGAAAAATCTTCCAATCTATGTTTCCTTCGCAGTGAAAATTGTTTGGCGACAAATCACATTCTTGCGTATTATCTTCAACATCTTTTAGCAAATCATACACCTCGTCAGCCGTATCTACCACCTGCCATGTATCAATAATCTGTGGTGGAATTGAACCAATTTCCACGCAGTGCTCACGCAAAAAATGAAGCAGAGGTTCCCAGAATTTTTTACCAACAAGCACAATAGGAGCGCGCGAAAGTAAACGTTGGTCCATCACATCAACCACCTCAAAAAACTCGTCCATGGTACCATAGCCACCGGGAAAAAAGACAAAGGCATTTGCTGGCGAGGTAAGCATCACCTTGCGCGAGAACTGCGCGGACAGCTTGGTCGCGAAGGCCAGGAACAGCAGGACGCCGATGACGATGATCCAGTCGAAGATGAGCTTGCGGTCCTCCTCGG
>CAZYEQ010000033.1:1064-1767 GCA_964646505.1 uncultured Gammaproteobacteria bacterium | reverse complement strand
GGCATTTGCTGGCGAGGTAAGCATCACCTTGCGCGTAAAGAAGTAAAAAAACCCAATTGAATCTTTCACATATGGGTTAATGCGTTGTTCCATGGGTAGTTGAATATTAAGCCCAACCGAGGACGCGCCTACTTCAAACGCGCCACGATTTGCCGCCTCCATCACCCCCGGACCACCGCCTGTTAAAATCGTAAACCCACGCGACCCTAATTTCGCGCCTACACCTTGCGCAACCTTATAATAGGTATCTTTCGGGCTAAACCGTGCCGATCCCATTACGGTAATTTCTCGTTCAAGCTTGTGCAAAAAATTATACCCTTCAACTAATTCGGCCATGATACGAAATATCTTCCACGTGTCGCGGTAATCCGTGTGAACATGCGCGCCTTTATGGACAGGCATACCTGATGTTTCCGCAGGCATCATTGGTGTTTTTTTTACGGAAGACGAAGGATTTCGAGGCATAGAAAAAGAGGTATTTCTTTTCGAGCTTTGTCATTGGCGCGAGCGCGTTTTCCACGCGGACCCTCGCGATTTGACATCCACTCTTCAAGTCGAGTTACAGCAAAATGATGTTTCCCGAATAGTTTAAAAAAATATTGCAATGGCCGATGAAACGACACTGTTTTAATGCTGGGATTATCACCCGGATGCATATCGATATCGAATCGTGCTTCTGACATATACGCGTCAACGCGACGAT
>CAZYEQ010000033.1:0-1054 GCA_964646505.1 uncultured Gammaproteobacteria bacterium | reverse complement strand
ACTCAATGTCGCGTGCCTCGTCGTAATCCCACGAACTCGCTTTTGGCACGCGAAATGCCGGGTGGTTAAGTACAATATACAATGTTCCGCCCGGTTTGAGAATACGCGCGCATTCTTTCACAACCAAATCAGGTTTTTCTATATTTTGTAGCGCAAGCACAATCGTTACCACATCTTTTGACGCGTCTTTTATAAACGGTACAGACTCGGCCGATGACACATGATATATAATTGGTAACTCACCCGATGTTTTTTGCGCAAGCGCAATGAGTTCCTTTGAAATATCTACACCCTCCACCCTCGCTCCAGCCGTCGCAAACGCCCGTGAAAAAAATCCATTGCCACACGCAAGATCAAGAATCTCCATTCCTTTTTTTGGCTGAACTAGGCGTAGTAAATTCGGCAAAATGACATCGTACTGATAGGTACCAGGGCCCATTTCAAGCATACCATGATACCATTCCGCAACATTGCCCCACGAGGTGGTTTGCGTTTTGCCAGTCGCATGGGCAGGTGATCGATGAAATGATTTTTTTGAAACACTTTTCATAAAAAAATACTATGATGCTCTGCGGTATTCGTTTGATACTCTTCGCGACGTGGCACGACCTTCGGTATATGTTGAAATATTTAAAAGAAGTCCAACCGCCGCCATCGCAGTCATAAGAGCTGTTCCCCCGTGACTCACAAACGGCAGTGGTACCCCTGTCAAAGGAAGTATACCGATCATAGCCCCGATATTAAAGAACGACTGCACCATAAACCAGATCACAATACCACTTGCTACATATGTTCCAAAAGCATCGGGCGCCCTGCGAGCAACGCTAAGGGCACGCCACGCAATGACCACAAGAAGTAAAATTAAAAAGGCCGAAAGAAAAAATCCCATTTCCTCGGCGATGATTGCAAAAATACTATCAGCATGAACTTCGGGCAAATAGCCAAACTTTTGTTTTGAATGCGCGTAGCCCAAACCCCACCACCCACCTGACCCAACCGCAATAAGGGCGTTATATATCTGGTAACTAATGGCATCTGTCCCAACACCGCCCCG
>CAZYEQ010000032.1:1315-9751 GCA_964646505.1 uncultured Gammaproteobacteria bacterium | reverse complement strand
CTCATATGAAAGATAGTATAGCGTATGTGGGTAAAATGTGGAATGAGATATACACAGATGTTGCACAGGCATAGTTTACAGAAAAAAGTGTGTGGGTGATACTACGAATGTTTGGAGTGAAAACCTAAAACATGAAGGAGGTGAAAGATGCTCAACGGTATGGCACTCGCGGAAAGCGAGACGATGCGACACAAGGCCAGCGAACTCTGCACGCAGGGGTTCACCACGCTACCCATGACCGATCTTCGACCGCTCATTCGACTGGCGAACGATGGCTTCACACGCTTCCTCGAGAAAGATGAGAGGAAACGTCGACTGTGGACATCGTGGCGTCGCAAAGATCCTCGTGACGGTACCCCAGACGATGGATACTTGCCGCGCGACGGAACGAACGGCAAGGACATCAAGACGAGTTTTCACACGAGGAAAGACCTCATGGATATCCTCGTGAACGAAAACGGACTCACACTGACCACAGAAGAGGTGGTGTGGGTGGAAAACTTGGTGGCAGTGAATCGAGGGGTGAGGCGACACCTGATGCCCTTGTACGAAGCCTTAGGCAGCGTGCTTAGCCCAGACATTCCGCGATTGGCAAACTCCCCAACGTCAGACACACTCGGCGTGTTTCGCATGAACGCCTACCAAGCACCCCGACTCGACGCACCGAACGATGGGGACTGGCAACAAATTGGACAGTCGCACCGTGACCGCGCCATTCTCACAGTTGCCATGTTCGAAAGTAACGAAGACGGCGATCACGACAACGACTCTCGACTCGAACGCTACGATGGTTCGTTTCGACTACCGCCCGGCGGGATTATGTCAGAAACGGTGAAGGCTGAAACGCGAATAATGCGCGATGCCGACACCGGTCACTGGCATTTGCTTACACCAACACCGGAAGAAGCGGTGGTGTTCGCGAGTTCCGGACTCGAGGAGCATCACAACATCCTCGCGATGCTGCACCGCATTCTTTGCCGCACAGGCAAGCCAGTTCGACGCCGAAGTTTCGTGCACTTCGAGCACCTGCGCCCCATGGACGAGACGACGCTCTCCTCGCACTTCGCCTGAAAAACACAAAAAACCCTCTTGAATACAAGAGGGTATTTTTTTCTTATAGAACAAAAAAACCGGCCTTTCGACCAGATTTCTTGTTCAACACATGTTTAGTTGCGTCGGCGTTCGTGTTCTTTCAGATACTGTTTACGTAAACGCACACTCTTTGGTGTAATTTCAAGGTATTCGTCATCGGTCATAATTTCAAGCCCGCGTTCAAGTGTCACCTCAAATGGAGGGGTAAGCAAAATCGCATCATCACTTCCTGACGCACGCATGTTGGTGAGCTGTTTTCCTTTGGTTGGGTTCACCGCCATTTCTTCACCTTTAGCCGTATTCCCAATCACCATACCTTCGTACACTTCCACATTCGGACCAATATATAAAGTGCCACGATCTTGCAAATTCCAGAGTGAGTACCCAAGCGCGGTACCGGCAACCATCGACACCATTGATCCAACCGCGCGTTTTTCAATGTCCCCAACAAACGGACGAAAGCCGATCACACGCGCAGCCATGATACCTTCACCACGCGTATCCATAATAAATTGACCACGATAGCCCAAAATACCACGGGTCGGTATCTCAAACACCATGCGGGTATGGCCATGCGCTGGCTGCATGTTGATCATCTGTCCTTTGCGTTTTGAAAGTTTTTCAATAATTGCTCCCATGAACTCGTCGGGTGTATCAATCGTTACTTCTTCAAATGGTTCGAGTTTCTCCCCTGCCTCTTCTTTAATAATAACCTGAGGCTGTGACACTTGCAGTTCAAACCCTTCACGGCGCATGTTTTCAAGTAAAATCGCGATATGCATTTCTCCACGACCATACACACGAGTGCGTTCCGCTGACGAAAAATCGATCTTCAACCCCACATTTACTTCGAGTTCTTTTTCCAAGCGCTCTTTGATTTGACGGCTGGTCACAAACTTTCCTTCTTTGCCCGCAAATGGTGAGCTGTTCACCATTAAGTCCATCGAAATAGTCGGTTCGTCAACGGTAATAGCAGGCAGCGCTACTTGATCAGCATTCGCGCAAATGGTTTCTCCAATATAAATGTCGGCAATACCAGCCACCATCACAAGGTCACCAGCCTGAGCCTCTGTCACCTCCACTTTTTCAAATCCTTTAAATGAGAAGATTTTGGTGAGCGTTCCGGTACGCGCTTCACCGTTGGCTTTTTTTACAACCACCTTGTCGCCCGGGCGCATAACCCCCTCGTAAATACGACCAATCGCCATACGACCTAAATAGTTGTCGTACGCCAAGTTAAATGGCTGCATGCGGAACGGCACCGTAATGTCCGCAGGTGCTGGTTCAACAAATTCTAAAATAGTATCAAGAAGAGGGTCAAGGTTCGTTGATTCGTCGGTCAAGTTCTTTTTTGCTATCCCCTGACGGCCAATGGCATACACGGTATGAAAATTGAGCTGTTCATCGTTGGCTCCCAAATCCATAAAAAGTTCGAGCACTTCATCGTGCACACGAGTTGGGTCTGCCGCTGGCTTATCAATTTTGTTAATCACTACAATTGGTTTCAAACCAAGTTCCAGTGATTTTTTAAGCACGAATTTGGTTTGCGGCATTGGCCCTTCTTGCGCGTCAACCACAAGCACGACCGAATCAATGGAGCGAAGCACACGTTCTACCTCTGAACCAAAGTCAGCGTGTCCTGGGGTGTCTACAATGTTAATTTTGGTATCTTTATAAAAAAGAGAGGTGTTTTTGGCGTAAATCGTAATGCCACGCTCTTTTTCAAGCGTGTTTGAGTCCATGCTCTGCCCTTCTTCCGTAATCATGCCGGTTTGGCGAAGAAGCGAGTCGGTCAGGGTCGTTTTGCCGTGGTCTACGTGAGCGATAATCGCGATGTTTCGAATTTGCATACAGAAGTTCAAAGATTGGCAAAGTATAGCAGAAAATATTGGACCTGTCAAACCTCAAAACATACAGATATACTCTGTATCAAAAAAACCAAAAAAATCCGCAATAAGAGCCTATTGTTGAGGGTATTTCCTTAGTTTTGAGGTTGCTCAGCCACCAACTGCCCACACGCGGCCGCAATATCATCGCCCATGGTTTTGCGCTCAGTCACATCAATATTAAACGAGCGAATAATTTCTTTGAATGCTTCTCGCCTGCCTTCATCAGAACGAGTGAACGGTTTCCCGGCAACGGGGTTATACGGAATAACATTCACTTTGGTGAACCCGGTTTTGGCAACATATTTTCCAAGTTCTTTCGCCAGCTCCGGCGTATCATTCACCCCGGACAGCACTGTGTATTCAAAGGTAATATGATGTTTTCTGTTTCCGAGTGTTTCTTTATACTTGTGTGTCCATTCTATTAAATCGGTCAGGAAATTTGGCACGGTGGTTGGGACAATTTCTTCCCGTTTCTTTTGATTCGCACTATGGAGTGAAATCGCGATACGTACTGGTGGCCAATCTGGGTCTGTAAGAAGTTTCATCAGCTGCGTCAAAATACCAACCGTTGAAACCGTAATTTTGGTTGGCCCTAAATCAGTATAATCAAGCCACGTATGAATTGCTTCTTTTACATTTTCATAGTTTGCCATTGGCTCACCCATACCCATAAACACCACATTACTAATACGCCCAGGCAAATTTTTTTTCTTAATAAACCCACGCCAAAACCGGTACTGATCTACTATTTCATCCGCAAGTAAACTCCGCTTTAACCCCATGGTACCAGTAGCACAAAACGTACAGCGCATCGCACAGCCAATCTGACTCGACACACAGATCGTCCACTGCCCTTTTTTATTTTGCATAAGAACGGTTTCGAATTGACGATTATCAGAAGAAAGAAGCAACGCTTTATACGTATCTTGTTTCGCACTTGTATACACGTTGTGTTCATGAACACTCATGAACGGCATTTCTTTTTGAAGCGTGTCACGCATGGTAGGCGAAAATGTGCTCACCTCGCTCCACTCAGATACTGAATCATCAAAAAGAGCAGCCTGAATTTGTTTCAACCGAAAAGCCGGCTCATTTGGGAAGAGTTCGGCAAATTGTTGTTCGCGAGATACGACAGGCACACGTAAGAAAATTATTTGTTTTCACCCTGGAGTTTTTGATTAGCAGGACGCGCTTTCATGGCATTGTGGTACCGGATAATATTTTGATACGCACTCAAGTCAAAGCCGACCATAATCGCTAGGTTAAGGGCAGATTCTACATGAATATCAGCAATCGTAAAGGTATTGCCAACCAAAAAATCTTTTCCTTCTAATGAAGAATTAAGAACAGTAAAGTAAGGAACAATGTCTTGTTTAGCTTGTTCCACTGCTTCGGCCGTGCCTTTCTGAAACATCGCAAAGTACATCACGATCTCAATATATTTCTGCAAATGAATCGCGGTCCAGTATGACCATTGATCAATTTTTGCCATGTCCTCTACCCCATTTCCAAGCAACGCTGGTTTGTATTTACGCGCAATGTACAAATCAATCGCCATGGATTCCCACAGTATAAAATCACCATCAACGAGGGTTGGCACCTTGCCATTAGGATTGAGTTTCAAGTACTTTTCTGACTTCTGCTCTTTCTCTTGAAAACTCACCGGAATGGCTTCATAAGAAACTCCTGCCTCTTCAAGCGTCCAAAAACATCTTCCTGCGCTTGAGCGCAACGTACCATACAGTGTAAGCATATGAGAAAAATAAGAGTATGCGTACTATACGGCAAAGCATAGTTGATTGCAATAATTGGCATAACGCAGTAGAAAAGTGCGTAGGGTTGTGGCATACTTATATACATATGACCCTAAACCCACACATCAAAACCCTGTTATACGGCGCAAATCTATGGTATTTAGGTGAAGGCATGTTCGGCCCCTTGTTTGCTGTATTTTCTGAACGCATTGGTGGAAGTATTTTAGACATTACCTGGGCATGGGCCATCTACCTCATTGTAAGCGGAGTCATGATTGTGTATATAGGAAGCCTCTCAGACAAAACATTTGATAAATCACGGCTTATGGTCGCGGGATACGCCCTAAACGCGCTCGCAACGGTTGGGTACTTGTTTGTACAAACCCAAATACAATTTTTTCTGATTCAAATTGCCCTTGGCATTGCCGCGGCCATGGCCATACCAACATGGAACGCACTCTACGCCAAGTACGAAGATAAAAATGCAGACGGATACGAATGGGGCTTAGCAAGCGGGGAGGCAAAAATCTTAACCGGGATCGCAACGCTCCTAGGTGGACTTATTGTGACGCGTTTTTCCTTTACCACTCTCTTTCTAGTGATGAGCATGATTCAAGGCATTGCCTGTGTGTATCAAGCACGAATTCTTGGCCTTCAAAAAAATAATATATGATAGACGAGCAGAAAAAAAACACTCTACGTCATACACGTATCGCTTTGGGCCAAGAAATTCAAGCGCAAAACAACAGCACATGGAACGTTTCGGAAGAAGTTGGAACCATGCTTCAGGACCATGTTATGAAACGACATGCCACACATATTCTTGAAATTGGCACTTCTGTCGGCTATTCAACTCTTTTTTTGGCAGAAGCAGCGCGTGTAACAGGCGGACACGTTACCACCATTGAGTCACATGCTGCGCGATACGAACACGCTCAAAAAACATTTGAGGCGGCAGAAGTAAGCGATGTTGTTACCCAAATCAAAGGCCATGCCCCAGAAATTTTTTCTACCCTCACAGGCACATGGGATTTTATTTTTCTTGATGCCACGAAATACGAGCATGTGTCCTATGTCAACGCGCTTTTTCCACATTTGAACGCACGCGTGTGTATTGTCGCCGACAACTGCGTCAGTCATGCCGAAGCTATGGCACCGTACATTGCCTATATGAAAACGCTCTCTGGCTTTCGGCACGAGCTTGTCGAAAAAGGCAGCGGACTTTTTATAAGTACGCGAGACTAAACGAATTAACCGAAGGTAAAGGTAAACAATCGAAGCCCGGGTGTTTTTGGTGTAAGTCGAATCGTATGCTCATTCATACTGGCGTCTTCCCCGAGTAAAAACAAATCTTCATCTGACACCGTAACCGAAGGAGTATTCTTTCCGTCTTTTGTCACATCAACCACAATAGTCGGTTTTGCGCCAGGGCTCATGACACCAAAAATTTTAGTTGCATCATATAGAAACACTACCGATGCTCCTGGACCAGCCGCCTCAATGTATTCGGCCTCAGTTTTCCATGGACCTACGAGGTATATGTTATTTTTTTCTACTCGAGACGGCTCTTCATACACTACTATCTGCCCTGGTTTTACCACGCCATTTGCCGGCCCAAGTGAACGCTCAAAACCAAAATACGTTTCAGGACTTTGTGCACGAACGCGCTCTTCACCTAACCCCAAATTTCCCGCCGCAGGCAAATTGATATCAATACTCAAACGCTCGGCTCGCTTCTTGAGCAGCGCACGAATTTTCGCTTCTGTTTCATTGTAATTCCCTTCTCCAATGTGGTCATACACAATATGCCCGTCGAGGTCAATAATATATTTACGTGGCCAGTAGCTATTACCATACGCATTCCATGTCCCGTAATCGTTATCTAACACAATAGGAAATGTGAGCCCGTGCTTTTTCATGGCTTCAGCCACGTTTTCTTTCTTTTTTTCAAAGGCAAACTCTGGAGTGTGGATACCCACAATTGTTAACCCCAGATCACGGTATTTTTCATCCCACATTTTTAAATACGGAAACGTACGGATACAGTTAATACAACTATACGTCATGAAATCGACCAAAATAATCTTTTTCCCCACGTGCTCCTTCAGGGTAAACGGGTCACTATTCACAAACCCTGCTGGATTCGTTATTTCTTGATACACCGCGTAATTTTTTCCCCCAATAACGCGTGCCGTATTTGTGCATGTTTCATCGGTACACTGCATACCATCGCTTTCGTTATTTTTGTTTTCAGCAAAAAGTATGGTTTCAAATTTTGTCACATCAAGGTAGCCGTGATCTAAAATATAAGTTGATATTTTTTTATCAATGCCAAAGAAAATAAGAACGCCAACCACAATAAACAGCACACCGAGCCCGCGACGAAATATCCCATTTGGATCGGCCAGCATGGTGACTTTAGCCACGACCTTTCTTCCTAAAAGCCCAATCAGAAGAAGCATAAGGGCCAACCCAAGCGCATACACAAGAAGGTACAGTGTTCCTTTCACCACACTTGTCGGAAGAACAGTCGCTAAAATAAGAAAATACGTTGGGGAACAACTTGAAAACACGGGGCCAAGTGCCGCACCTACGAGCACATCACGCCAAAGAGATGTTTTTTCTCCGGCCGCGTGAAGCGCTTGCTCACTTTTGCGTTGTAAGCCAATCTTGTCCATAGCCCAAGTCCACCCTTTTGGAAAAAGCGTCGTTAACCCAAGCACAATAATAATAACCGCTGATACTGATTTCCACACGCTTTCAGGAATAGCAATAAAAAGTGTGCTCGCCTTAAGCAGAAGGGTGAACACGACCACTGACACGGTGAGCGACAAGGCAATAATATACGGACGCAAACGGTGCCCTGCCCCAATCGCACCACCAACAATAATAGGCAAAAGTGGCAGTACACACGGCGCAAGCACTGTTAGTACACCGGCAAAAAACGAGGTGAATAAGAGAATCATAGGATATAACAATGAACAGATGATGCGCACGAACGAGTCATGCGCACAACTGATCGTGGTTATTATTTTATCTGTGCTGCAATGTCAGTGGCGGTTGTTGAGCCAAGCCATTTTTTAATCATGGTTCCATTGGCATCAACTTGCACAAAGGTATGCTGACTGGTAACACCGTACTTCTTTTTTAATTCTGTTGAAGAGTCGTAATCAGTTTTTAGCACTAGGAGGCCTTGAGGAATAGCGTTCGCGGTTAAACTTTCGTTTGCGGCACGGCAGGTTGGGCACCATGGCGCGTGAAAGAAAAGCACCACATGGCCACCAGCTTTTGCGTAGGCTAATTTTTCTGGACCATACGATTCATATGATCCTTTTTGAGCCGATTTCATCATTGAATCGTCTTTCATCATGGATCCATCTTTTGGTGCCATCATTTCTCCTTCTACGTTAGCGCTTCCCTTCACCTCCATCATTGCCTTTTCGTCCTTCATCACACTACCATCTTTCATCATTGCGTCATCTTTTTTCATCATCGATTCATTAGGCTTTGTACTTTCCATGGTTTCTCCCTGCTTCCCCTCTTCTTTCATCATTGTCGCGCCACGATCTTCCATCATGGCATCGTCTTTTTTCATCACCGCGTCATCTTCCATTGTATTTTTTTGCGCGACCTGCGCGCACCCAGCGCCAATAACAAGTAACCCCACAACTAACCCTGAAACGAGCGATGTATGTTTGTTC
>CAZYEQ010000032.1:417-1305 GCA_964646505.1 uncultured Gammaproteobacteria bacterium | reverse complement strand
TACGAATCATTTAAAAATAATCTATAGATGCCGTTTGGCATGCCAATGGCCAACAACTTTCACAAGTACTGCTATAGCTAAAATAAGAAGGAGCCGCGTGTCATACATATAGGTAAACACATCGTACGCACTCACAAGAAGAAGGCCGCCGGCACACACCAAAAATGCGATGCGGTCGACAAGACGAGCATGGAAAATGGCCCGTTCATCTTGCTCACGCTCGCCCCACAAAAATACCGCGATCACACCAAACAAAAGTATAGCGGTGCCCATGAGTATTTTTTCGATAGTACTTGGCATGGCCATACCAAACGGATGAACAAGAAGACCGATAATGCCAAAAAACACTATGAGCGAGACCGTCGAAAACAGGCGTAAAAATTTATTCATACGAAAAAAGAGATTCAACAGACACTTTAAAAAACCGCGCCAATGAGAACGCAAGCAATAGTGAGGGGACATAATTCCCCTTTTCTATCGCAATAATGGTTTGACGGCTCACCCCAACCGCTTCGGCCAAATATTCTTGGGTTAAAGCACGTTTTTCACGGTAAAGAAGCACAGAGTTTTTCATGGTTTTTGCCATATGTGTAAGTGTAGCATGATCAGAACATAATGTAAAGTATACTTTACATATATATCCCCAGAGCTATGGCATACTGAAGGTATTTCGAGCTGTGCTATACTATATGTACTATGCGCGTTCTTATTTCTTACAGCACCAATTCGGGAAGCACCTACGTGGTAGCCCGAACGATTGCGACTTGTATTAAAGAAAAAAAACACACGGTCACAATGAAGCCCGCTTCTCTCACGCATGAGCACGATATTGGGCAGGCTGACATTATTCTTTTTGAAAGAGGTGAATATGTCTCTTATGCCAATTGT
>CAZYEQ010000032.1:0-407 GCA_964646505.1 uncultured Gammaproteobacteria bacterium | reverse complement strand
CAACAAAGAGGGGCAGCCACACGAAACTATGCTTGCTCTTTTGGAGCGTATCTCGCGCGCACCTTTAACGGACAAACGATTTCTGATGTTTGGGTGCGGCGACTCTTCATACACGCATTTTTGTGGCGCAGTCGACGAATTGGAGCGATGGGCCAACGCCAAAAAAGCATCCCTTCTCCTTCCATCGCTCAGACTTGATGAGTTCTTTTTCCACGAAGAAAAAAATATTGAAAAAACGAAAACCTGGATTACCGAACTCATGAAACAATGGTCGTAGCTTGCGTGTTACAGGAATTGCGCTATCACTTCTTTGAGATCTCGCTTTGTAGGCTGCCCCACGAGCGAATTTTTTTGAAGTGCAGGAAGCTGTTCTTCGTGTGTAGGAGCTTCAACCGCATAAAATACAC
>CAZYEQ010000031.1:0-9927 GCA_964646505.1 uncultured Gammaproteobacteria bacterium | reverse complement strand
CAAAAACATCCGCGCACGCGGATGTTTTAATATTGCCTGTGCCACAACCGGTACAGCCAGTAGGCTATAAATTCTTGCACACGCATAAGCCAACCACGCTTGGCCCATTCTTCGGGCAGTAAACGTCGCGACTCTTCCATCCAATTATTAAGTGTTCCACGAAGCTCTTTTACGGCTTTTTTATCACGCACCACGGCATTGGCTTCGTAATTATCGTAAAAACTCGTTGGGTCGATGTTGCTTGACCCAACCATAGCCCATTCATCATCAACGAGCACTCCTTTGCCATGCATCATGCGATCAACGACATGTACATTGACGCCGAGTGTATGCATAAGCGACATGAGCGCATACGCAGCGAATGTGGCAATACGCACATCGGTGCGCCACGGCATAAGCAAATCAACACGTACACCCCGTTTTCGAGCAGCCCACAGGGCTTGAAGAAATTTACGGTCAGGAAAATAGTATGGTGTAAACAAAATCACACGCTTTTTAGCATTCCCTAACGCATCAGTATACAATTCCCGAGCGTTCGATTTTTTATCATGCGCATCATCGTACACAAACTGAACATCTTTTTTATCCCACGGATCACGTTCAGTTTTGCGCAAAAGATGCTTCACCTGTTCTTTTGGCCCACCACAAATCCGATACATTTTTGCAAATGTTCGAAGCAGTGATCGAACGGCTTTACCTTCGATTCGCAGTTGCATGTCGAGCCAGTCACTCATGTTTTTTTGAATATTCACCCCACCAATAAAGCCAATGGTTTCATCAACTACAAGCACTTTTCGGTGCGTACGAGAAATCATGGCACGCCAAATACCGCGATACCGATGTTTTCTTTCCTGAAACACGCGCACATCAACACCATTTGCGCGGAGTGATTCGATACGACCACGTGATACTGAAAAGCTTCCCAGAGCGTCGATGATGAGTTTCACATCTACTCCTTCGGTGGCTTTCTTTGATAACAAATCAAAAAAGCGCGCACCAGCCTCATCGTCTACAAAAATATATAGCTCCCAGTACACCGATTTCTTGGCCTGGCTAATGGCTTCGTACATCGCATTCCACGCGGTTTTCGATGTCGAGTAAATATTGATCTGTGACAACGTCATAATATATTTACGCTTGATCCGTAAAGTAGTCTACACCCAAAAGCTCTTTCGGCATATAGGTTTGATCGACTGGTTCTTTAGAGTCGGGATTATACTTGTAGTCTTTGCCATACCCGATCTCTTTCATAAACTTGGTCGGCGCATTACGCAAATGCAAAGGCACGCCAAGGTGCGAGGTGCGACGCGCGTCGTCGGCTGCTTTTTTATACGCGGTATAAAGCACGTTTGATTTTTTTGACTTGGCTGCGTACACCACTGCCTGTGCTAAATGCACCGCGCACTCGGGCATACCAAGGTTGTGACACGCTTCGTACGCCGCATTGGCCTGAATAAGCGCCTCGCTATTCGCCATGCCAATATCCTCACTCGCAAACCGAACTACTCGACGTGCTATGTATAATGGATCTGCCCCACCTTCAAGCATACGGGCCAACCAATAAAGAGAGGCTGTCGGGTCGGAGCCGCGCATTGATTTGTGTAGGGCTGAAATGGCATTATAAAATTCTTCACCGCGTTTATCAAACGCCACATGCGTGCGTTGCATGGCTTCTTTCATAAGCGCAATCGTCACTTCCTTTTTCCCTTGTTTTTGCGCAATGGTCACTGCTAATTCAAGAGAATTAAGCGCCGAACGTGCGTCACCACCAGACGTTTCCGCAAGATATTGAAGCACATCGTTTGACACCTGAACCTTTTCGTTCCCAAGCCCATTTTTCGTATCATGAAGCGCGCGTTCTAACACCGCTTGAATGTTTGTTGCCGATAACGCCTCGAGCACAAATACCCGGGTTCGCGACAAAAGCGCGCCCACCACCTCAAACGAGGGATTTTCTGTTGTCGCGCCAATAAGCGTTACAACACCTTTTTCAACATGAGGTAAAAGCGCGTCTTGCTGTGCCTTGTTCCAGCGATGAATTTCATCAATAAAAAGAATCGTGCGCTTGCCCTGCTCCGAGCGTTCTTTAGCTTCCGTAATCACGCGAAGTAAATCTGCTTTACCACTCGTCACACCCGAAAGAGCCACAAACACCGCGTCGGTTTGCCGCGCGATGATTTCGGCGAGTGTGGTTTTTCCTACCCCGGGTGGACCCCAAAAAATAAGGGATGGTATTGGCCCGTGAAGAATAAGGTTGCGAAGTATTGCGCCCTCACCGATAATTGCCTGCTGACCAGCAAACTCTTCAAGCGTTTGCGGACGCATGCGGTCGGACAGCGGAGCCATGTGCCGGCTTGTCATAGACAGGTATCATAGACAAGCCGTATGAAGATGTAAAGTAAGCTACGGGTGAATGATCGTCCCCTTAAACCCTTCACCGCGCAATGCTTTTCGTACTTCTTCTAAGTTAGTGCCACGAAGCACACCTACAGTGAGTTTCATTTTTTGAGCGAGCGCGCTTGCGACAGGATCAAAAGGAGCACTTACCCCTGGCGACCATTCGCTTGGCGCGTATTTCTCGCGATACTCTGTCCAAGAAATCCGATCAATAGCCTGCGCTGAGGGATTTTCTTTTGGATCTTGATCAAAAAGATAGTCAATGTTTGATAAGTTATAGGCGTGTGTCACGTGATATGTTTTTGCAAACCGAACCGTAGATGTGTCTGTTGAACAACCTGGCTTCCAGCCTGATGCTAAAATAATCGGTGCTTTGGTGCGAACTTTTTTTCTGGGATCATGAATCACCTCTTTGTGCGCGTAATCACCAAAAAGCATACGCACAAATTCGGCATTGAGCATGGTGGTTTGAATGCCAATACGATCAAGGGTGTCGGAATCGGTCACACCAACTCCCCGAAGTCCATTTTGATACTCTCGAGCGGTGCCACCTCCACCAACCACCATAATAACACGATGTCCACTTTCCACTTCCTCCAAAATCATTTTTTTAAACTCAACCAGAAAGGGAATATTGAAACCGGTTGTTGGAATAATAATCGAACCTCCGACTGACAAAATCGTATATGGCACATGTGTCATATATTATGGTAAAAGCCAAGGGGGAATAGATCGTTTATGTAATTTGGTGTGTTGCATTTTTTTGAATTGTTCTGGTTTACCGGCCAGCCACCGACTCGGGGTGCGGTAGGCCACCTTCCCTTTTCCTTTTTGTACCCGACTCGATGAATAATTTTTCATATATTATGAACGGAGTGTTTTTTTTGAAGAAACAATCGCGTTCACAAGTGTCATTATGAGAGCACCAAGCATGGCAGCCCAAAACCCTTGTACCTCAAACCCTTTCACCACTGTTCCCGCAAACCAAAACAAAAAACCATTAATGACAAAGGTAAACAACCCGAGCGTTATAATGGTAATGGGAAGAGTCAGTATAATAAGTACGGGGCGCACAACGGCGTTAATCACACCAAGGATAAGGGCAGCTACAAGCGCCGCGTACAATCCAGAAACAGCAATACCGGGCAGGGTATACGCCAAAAGCAGGAGCGCGAACGCATTAATGAACCACCGAGCAAGAAGGTACATAGAAAAAAAATTATGAAATCCCGCCGAGTACTATACGGCCCCGACGCTCATGAGTCAAACCGTCACGACAAAGTTTATCGACAATACGATCGACTACCCCTTTGCCTCGTGAAGAAAACCGTGTGTACAAACTTTGACGAGTCAGTGGCTCACCCTGCCGAAGAGCCTCAACAATTCGACCACGTACATAACGGTCGGAGTCGATAAAACGAACGGTAGGTTTTTTCTTTTCTTTAGACTGAGATTTTACCTTAAACGCGGCTTTACACAACGTGCTGAGCGGACACATGTCGCATTTGGGATTTTTTGTGACGCACACAAGCGATCCAATATCCATAAGCGCCTGGTTCCAGTCGTATGCTTTTTTTCGAGGAAGAACGTCTTCGGCTTTTTTGAGCAATCGATCATCAGACACCTTTTTTTGAGCACCAAAAAAGACGCGAGTATAAAACCGACGATGATTGGTATCCATCATTGGTACAGATTTTTCAAAAGAAAATGAGAGAATGGCTCGGGCCGTGTAGTCGCCAACCCCGGGCAATGTTTTAAGAGTTTCGAGTTCAGCTGGAAACACGCCTTGAAATTGCTCAGCAACGGTCTTAGCAGTTTTTTGTAAAAAAAGAGCACGACGATTATACCCGAGCCCTTGCCAGGCATGTATCACCTCACGTGATGGTGCTTTCGCAAGCGCAAACACCGTCGGAAATTTCTGTAAAAACTCTTGATATTTTTGAATAACACGATCAACTTGCGTTTGTTGGAGCATCACTTCTGATATAAGAATTCGGTACGGATCGCGGGTATGGCGCCAAGGTAAATACGCGCGTGCGTGTTTGGTATACCACCGAAAAACGTTTTTTTGTATCTGTGTATATTCTTTGTGCATACCATTTACGTTCCAACCGTTCGTTTTTTTGGCGTCACACCAGACACGACCACCTCTACTCCCGCATCAAGCACATCGTACAAAAGTTTTGCATCTGCCTCGCGCAAATTAATGCACCCATGCGAGTGCGTGCGTTTGCCAAAATCATTGTGCCAGTACGCGGTGTGAATATAGTACCCTCCTGTTTTAAATTCCATGTTCCATTTTACATTTGGTAAATTGTACCCTGGCCCAACATATCGTTTGTTGGCAATTTTATTCATAATCGCAAAGGTGCCTGTTGGTGTGACCGTTCCAGGATTTCCCGTGGACACAAGAAACGTCTGCAGTATTTCTCCACCGACACGGTAAGCCATGGTTTGCGACGTCAAATCAACAGCAAGAGTTTGAGAAAGTCGGTCTTCAGGAAACGGACTCACGGGCGAAAATCCACGCATGACTTCAGTGTAATCGTCGTGACCATCGCCATCAGTATCTGGGCGTACTGGCGACGAGCCCATACGAATTTCTTGCGCGTCAGTGAGTTGGTCGCCATCGGTATCGAGAAGTGTTACAGGAGTCGTGGTAGCCGACACGATAGAATACCCGTAAAAAAATTCTTCCCCATCGGCATAGCCATCGCCGTCAGTATCGGTATTGTGCGGATCGCCGCCTAACACCATTTCCTGCGTGTCAGATAACCCGTCACTATCTGAGTCTATTTCTTCGGCTCGCGCATGCGCGGGTGCGCAAAATAATCCTACCAAAACGAGGGAGAAAATAAAAAGGTATATGAAATTATTTTTGCGCATGAACCATAAGGCTACTGTCACCGAATAAGGCCATAATATCACCTTTTTCATCGGTTCGCCACACCGCTGCGTGGTACCGTTTTAACCGCGCGGTGACGCGTGGCGATGGATGACCGTACCTATTATGTTGACCAACCGAGATCATGCCAACGTGTGGTTGCACAGCCTCCATAAACCGATCACCTGTACTCCCCCCACTTCCATGATGTCCAACCTTTAGCACCTCGGCACGTAACGCGGCTGCGTCTTTTTGTATCAAATACTCTTCTAAAGGAAACTCCATGTCACCAGTCAGCAGCAGACGTTGTTTTTGGCCAGTATCAAAGCGCATCACGATTGAACCGTTGTTTGACCCTGTGTCTTTGGTACTTCCCGGAATACGGTTATTGGTGCGTAAATCATGATCGGGATACAGCCAGGTGAGTGTGGTGCCACCAATGTGTTCGGTACTTGTACTTGTTCGCGCAACGACACGAGCACCTTCGCGTTTCACTTCTTCTAAAAAAAATTGAAAAAAATCATCGCCTAATTTGGTGTCGCCGTTCAACACCACACGCTGTACCGAAAACCGTTGCAACACATCAACACACCCGCCATAATGATCACGGTCAGGGTGCGTTACCACAAGTGTTGTAATCGTGCGATCAAAAAACCACATATGCCTTCCCAAAGCTTCAACCACAGCAGTATCTTTTCCACAATCAACAAGCATGTCTTCTTTGTTGGCGAACTGAAGGTAGGTAGAGTCGCCTTGACCAATATCAAGAAAAGTCGCGCGAAATGACCCCCATGATGGATACTGCAATCGCTTAGCTTCTCCAGAAATAAAGAAAAACAAAAATACACATAGTATTGCACCAGCAAGTAAAAAAGCGAGCCGATGAAGTAGCGTACTATCATTCTTTTTCATACGCGCCCATGACACTAACAAAAAGCAACGTATACGCAGCCACAGGAAAAACGAGTGGCACTGCTACTGGCACAGATACAAATGGAATACGCGCAAGCAGGGTTACAACGCCCTCAGCATAACGCATGCCAATATACGCCACGTAACCCACGAACACTCCAAGTGGAGGTAAAACCGCCGCGATGACGGTAGCCAAAACACCTGCCCCCAAAATCACAGGCAGTATGGGTAAAACGACTATGTTCGCTATCGGAGCCACGAAAGACATTTGTCCAAATTGATACACACTGAGCGGCAAGGTCCAAGCAATAGCCGCAAGTGACACACAAATAATTTCTTGCAGCCCCAGGGTTTCAGGAACCCACTGAAACCACTGTTTCACCTGAGGCGTGGTATAAATCACGCCAATGGTTGCTAAAAACGACAAGGCAAACCCGGCATCATACAAAAGCATTTTTGGCTGTACCGCCACCATAAGTGCCGCCACAGCCACAAGGACATTACGCATTGACCGACCTCGCCCTGCAAATTCGGCAAGAATCATCATAACACCCATACACCCAGCCCGTACCACCGAGGCAGAGGCACCGGTAAAAAACACAAAGAGCACAATACCCGACAGAGCCAGCGTAAGCGCGTATGGTCGTTTCAAACGCACTGTAAAACACACCCACAAAAGCGCGCTCATAACCATCATAATATTTTGCCCTGACACGGCCACAATATGTGTGAGTCCGGTTTTCCGAAACGAGTCGTCTAAACTGCCCAGTCCCCCGCGATAGCCGTAGAGTAGGCCGGCCATAAATCCCGCATAGGGTTCAGGCCAAATGGTGACTATCTGCTCGGCCAAGCGCTCCTTAAACGAAAGCAGATACGCAAACACATGCTTGGTTTGCGCGGGATACGCCATAACAGACTCGGGGTACGCGCAAAGCGCGTATATATCAAATCGCTCTAAATATTTGTCATACTGAAAACCATCGCGCGGTTTCGGCCAACTGAGTGTACACGAAAAATGGATGGCGTCGCCATAATGATAGCGAGGAAAAAGCGGTAGGGTAAGAAGTACGTTTCCGGAAACCGGTGTTTGGCCGCGCGACACCACTGCCTGTGACGCTACCGTGTAACGCACGGCGTCGCGGCGAACATCAGGCTCCGCTTTGATAACACCTGTCACGGCCACTTTTTGATTAACATAAAATCCGATGTGTGAGTGCTCGCTCGTGCGAGGTGTTGTTTCATGAATGCGCAAAAACGCAAAGAACGCGCAAAAACAGAGTAAAAAAATACTTCGGTATACAGGCTTGTCAAAGCAAAGAATAAGAGAAACACCAGAAAATACCCATAACCCAAACACCTCTTTCAATGAAAAAGGTGCGCCAAAGATGAGACCGGCTGCCGTAGCAAGAAGAAACGCCACGGCACCAATAAAAAATGTATTTGCTTTTGACGCAATGTACTGCCGCCACCCCTCCATATTGCACACGAAAAATTATACCTACACCACAATACTCACCAATTTTCCTTTTACGTAAATCACTTTTTTCGGTTCACTTGTCAACCATTTTTTGACATGTTCATCTTGGAGTGCCATTGCTTTAATGTCTTCTTCTGAAGATGACGAAGCGACTTCGATATTCGCGCGCATTTTACCATTGACTTGCACGACAATCGTCATGGTGTCACTTACTAATTTACTGTCGTCGTATGTTGGCCATGATTCGGTAGACACAAATGATGTCTGTCCGAGCGCGTGCCACAACTCTTCTGCAATGTGTGGGGCGAATGGTGCTAACACTGTTACAAATAATTGCTTATCTTCTCTCGTAATTTCTTTATACTCCTGCAGAGTATTTCCAAAAATCATGAGCTGCGCAATGGCGGTATTGAAACGAAGGTTAGGAACATCTTCCGTAACTTTTTTAATAGTAGCGTGCAGCGCGCGCGATACCTCGTGGTGTGTTGTTGGAGAGGAATCTGCTGATAAGAGCTTCCACATTTTATCGAGAAAACGACGAATACCTTTCACACCGTTTGTGTCCCAGGGTTTTGTTTGCTCAAGTGGACCCATGAACATTTCGTACATACGAAGGGTATCCGCGCCATACTCGTTCACCACGTCTGTCGGATTCACTACGTTTCCCCACCGTTTACTCATTTTGCGAGAATCTTCCCCTAAAATAAGACCTTGATGACGATGTACGGTAAACGGTTCATTAAAATCAATGTACCCCGCGTCAAAAAGAACTTTGGTAAAAAAACGAGAGTATAACAAGTGTCCGTTTACATGCTCTTCACCACCCAAGTAAAAATCAACGGGCATCCATGATTTCAGGGCTTCTGGCGACGCAAAGGCTGTGTCATTTTTTGGATCAAGATAACGATAATAGTACCAACTCGAGCACATAAATGTGTCGAGTGTATCTACTTCACGACGCCAGCCTTTACCATATTTTTCTTCAACATCTGCCTGGAATGCTTGCGAATACGTAAGTGGCGATTGGCCAGTTGGTTTAAAATCAACATCATCTGGCAAAAGCACAGGTAAATCACTTTCGTTTGCTAAGTGAATATTCCCTTCTGGATCATAGACCATTGGTACTGGCGCACCCCAAAAACGTTGACGGGAAACAGACCAGTCACGAAGTTTGTATTTGGTTTTTCGCTCTCCAAGTTTTTTCTCTTCAAGATGTTGAATTATTTTTTCTTTTGCATCTTCTTCGTTTAGTTCGTTCAAAAAAGCCGAGTCAATAAGTACACCGTCAGCAAGAATCTGCCGGAGTGGAAGTTCGTACTCCTTAGCAAAAAGCTCGTCTCGTTCATCATGCGCGGGCACAGCCATCACCGCACCAGTGCCGTAGGTATTAAGCACGTAATCCGCGGTCCAAACTGGCAGTGTCTCACCGGTAATAGGATGCGTAACAAAAAGCCCCTTGAGTTCGACTCCGGTTTTCAGTTTTTCCGTTTGACGTTCAAGTTCTGTTTTGAGAGCTGTTTTCTGTCGATATTCTTCAACCTCCGCAAAATTATGAATAGCATCACGATATATTTGAAGAAATGAATGCTCTGGCGCCACCACCACATACGTTACGCCGAAGATGGTTTCTGGGCGTGTTGTAAAAACCGTTAACACACCCTCACGATCTTTAAGAGGAAAGTGTATTTCCGCGCCCTCACTTTTACCGATCCAGTTGCGTTGACGGCGCTTTGTTTCTTCCGGCCAATCAATCGTATCCAAATCTTTATCTAATCGATCGGCATACTCGGTAATTTTTAAATACCACTGCTCCATGTCGCGTTGCACAATTACCGTACCACAACGTTCACAGGTACCGTCTGTTGTCACCTGCTCATTCGCGAGAACCGTTTTACAGCTATCACACCAATTTACTGCTTGTTTTTTTCGATACGCAAGACCGCGCTTATAAAATAACTGAAAAAACCATTGGGTCCATTTATAATAATCGGGATTATGACTAACTACTTCTCGATCCCAATCAACAGAAATACCAAGTGATTGAATCTGTGATCGAAAATTGTGAATTGCTGTATCAGTGGAAACACGAGGATGAATGTTTGTTTTTATCGCGTAATTTTCTGCTGGCAAACCAAACGCGTCCCACCCAATTACTTGAAGTACGTCTTTACCTTGCATGCGCATAAAACGCGCGTACATGTCACAGGCAGTGTATACTTCGGCATGGCCCACATGAAGCCCTGAACCAGAGGGGTAT
>CAZYEQ010000030.1:0-10050 GCA_964646505.1 uncultured Gammaproteobacteria bacterium | reverse complement strand
ATGGACAAGGGTTGCGACTTGCCACAAACATACACCGTGCTGGGTACACGGCAGTACCATTCACCCTCGACACCGTAATTACTCCATCTTCAAGGGGTTGGCGAAGCATCTCAAGTACATGACGAGGAAATTCAGGAAGTTCGTCTAAAAAAAGCACGCCCCGGTGCGACAAAGACACCTCGCCTGGTTTGGGATTTTTTCCACCACCAATAAGCGCGATACTACTCGTGCTGTGATGTGGCGCTCGAAACGGACGCCTGGTTATCACTGGTTCATCGTGTGATAAAAGTCCCGCGACTGAATATATTTTTGTCACCTGCAATATTTCAGCCGGAGACAGGGGAGGTAATATGGTTGGAATAGCGCGCGCCAACATGGTTTTGCCACTCCCTGGGGGGCCTGACAAAAATAAATTATGTCCGCCCGCGGCCGCAATCTCCGCAGCTCGTTTCGCGCTCGCCTGACCTTTAATAAATGCAAAATCAAACTGACTCTCAATGTTGCTTACCACTTCTGGAAGCGCCTTTGGCATAAGCGGAATACTTCGCTGTGACATGTCTACATACGCAAACAATTCTCGTAGGGTAGCTATAGGATGCAAGTCAATGCCGTCAATAAATGACACTTCTGGTGTATTATCCCTAGGAAAAAATACTCTTTTCACCCCACGCGCACGAGCGTCAACCACCATAGGTAAAAGCCCGGGCACGCCACGCACCGAACCATCAAGCGCGAGCTCTCCCACCACCCATGCGTCAGCAAAACTCGCAATCTCTTTTTTTTGTGTAGCCAAAAACATACCGAGCGCGATCGGCACATCGTATCCTGTTCCCACTTTTTGCAAATCCGCAGGAGCAAGATTCACTACCACGCGTTGATTATTTGGAAACTCTAGTCCACTATTTTTCCAAGCCGTACGAATGCGTTCTTTTGCTTCTTGAATGGCCGTATCAGGAAGACCAACAACCTGAAAAGCCGGCCAGCTTCCAGACACATCAACTTCAATCGTAATCGGTACCGCTTCAAGACCAATAAGTGTCCCCGTAAAAATACGTACAAACATAATCCCTCCAAAAAGATGTCTTCAGTATATCACAGCGGCTTTTTTTCTTCAGACGCATTCTTTTTTGAAAAAAGAACAACGATCATGATACCCGCAAGCACCGCCACATCAGCGATATTTATAATCGCGGTAAGTATCCGTATATAATCGATTGTAATGTCATACAAAACACGATCAATATAGTTTGAAAGACCACCTACCACAAACAAACTTATGGCATAGTACGACCACATGTACGACACGTACTGTTTGACCCAAACAAAAAACACAACGAACAATATCGGTGTAACCACTAACGCTACCTGAGAAGGAAAAGGAATGCCAAAAGCAGCACCATGGTTGGCAAAAAACTCAAACCCGAGCCACGGTTTTACCACGTATACGCTTTGTTGCGCACCCGTATGTGCTATCCATTTCAAATATCGATCAAGCGCAAAAACTGCTCCCCCAAGAAAGGAAGCAGTACATGCATGGAGAAGCAATTGGCGCATATGGCGCGTTTAAGCTTCATCAGTCAGAGTTTTTTTACACGAAATACACGAACTTGAGGTGGGGCGCGCGCGCAAACGATCTTCCTCAATAATGGCGTCACAGTATTTGCAAATACCGTATAATCCCTCCTCTACGCGTTCAAGGGCTTTATATACGTCACGGAGCTCCTTTTCAAGAGCGCTTTTAAGTGATGATTGCACTGAACTTGCCATGAGGCTATCTACCAAATCTTCCTCCTGCTCAGTTTCCAAATTTTCAAGACCGGTTCCCGAGTTTGCCATTGATTGCAAATTTCCCTCAAGGCGTTCGAGTTCTTTATGTAACCCTTTGGTCATTTCTTCCACAAAAGGACCCGTATGAAGGGCTTTTTTCTTTTCTTTTGCCATATAAGAGAAATTATGAAAGTGATGCAAGCTCTGCATCGATATCTTCAAGTCTTCTGGAAAGGGTGTCTACGAGCGCCGCGTCCACCTCAGCCGTTTCCATTTCATGCACATCGTCGTCAATTTCCGACCCCATATCTTCGTACTGTGTGGCTAAAATACCCTCAATTCGGGGATCGTTTTTACGATGACGTTTCAGTTCTGCCAAAATAGTGGCTTTTTCTTGTAAAAGTGATTGTTTTCGTTCTTCAGACATAGCAATGGACTAAAGTATACATGGTGGTATACCAGAGAATAAATTTTTAGTCAAAATCTTATAAAAAAAGAAACACGGCGGAACACATATGCCCAAAGGTGATTTGTAGGCTTGGTCCGCCGTATAGGCATTCTCATGAGCCACACCTTGGGTACGCTCGACCGATTGGTATCGGTAGAATGTACCCAAGACATGAGTCTCAATAAGAACGGTAGTACCCCTACCACCGCACAGATGGTGGAGACCCTCGACAATAGGTGCCGAAGCAACTCTATTGCATAAGTGAGGGAGCACCGAGGCTAGATCCGTTTTTTGTTTGTGTTTGTATGTACGCCTGATGCTTTAAAAGCTGCTCAAGCAAAGAATGGATCTGGCCGAAATAGCGCAGTAGATGGGGATAGAGTTGCCTTACACAACAAGGTGTAGGGCAGTTCTAAGGTGATTTTAATGATCACAAATACAGTATAGCATAGTTTATACAATTTGTCAAGAGGAGAGGGTGTTTTTTACATAATTTTGCTAAAATAAGCCATTTTATTTTTGTTTTTTATTTTGTATACACTAGTGTATACAGTTTTGAACACATTATTTATCCACAGAGAGAACGAATGTTCCCCAGTTTTGTCCCCAAAATATGCTTCTAAAAAATGCGAAGGAGAAAGGTGGTGTTGTACAATTGATATAAGCCTCTAACGTGGCGTTTGCTCGTGCTTATCCCCATATTCACAGAATTATGCACATACTTATGCACATGTGTAGAATAGTGTATACAATTATATTTAAATCACTGAAAGTGAGATTTAAATAAAATGAGTGTAAGGGTCACAGACTTATTGACCAAAAAGAAAAACTGAACTATAATGAAACCGCCTTATGCTCCTCAAAGGGGGCAGGCTGCAAAGCAAACGAAGGATCAAACAATGAAGAGCGGTACCAAGCGACGATTCGGGCACCCCAACAACGGTGCTGGCCACACCATGACCAACGACATGAGCCATCCCAGCAACGACGAGCCTCCCAAGACGTGGCTCGGGCTCCGCAGGCTCGGACGCACACGAGAAGAACGTGCGCGCCAGGCGCGTGCGCTGGACGATGCCTTGAGAGCTATCGAAGAGATGCCTCCGGACATCACTGCCTGAACCTGGTCGCGCCTACCCCGACAACCTACGCTTTACAGCACCGCACAGGGCCGTGCGCGTGGCAGGCGTTGGTTGTCGGGCCTTTTTTATTTCCACTTCTTTTTTTGATATACTTACGTCCTAAGAACATATAAAGGAGGGGTATGTCATCCACATTTTGGACACGGTACATTTTTATTGTATTAACACTTTCAGGTGTTTTTTCTTTTTTATCAGCACAAGCTGAAACACCCAAAGTAGTGATAAGCGAAGTGGGTGCCACCACGAGCGGAAATGGTGAGTGGGTTGAAATTGTAAACACGTCCGACACACCAATCAACATAACGGGTTGGCGCTTTTGGGAAGCGGGGGCAAACCAGAGTGAAACGAACCAGAGCGGAACAAACCATACGCTCACTATCATTAATACGCCAGATTTCACCCTCCCCGCACAAACCTACGCGGTGATTGTTAAAAACGAAGCCGCCTTTCGCACTGATCACCCCACATTTACAGGAATACTCTTTGGTTCAAGTTGGTCGAGCCTTACGAATAGCGGTGAAGAAATTGGACTCAAAACGGGCACAGGGGACGACACATTTATTGAACGATTCACCTATATAAGTGCCTCGACTCCGCACAGTGTGGAACGTATCGATATACAGAGCACCGACACCTCTAGCGCCAACTGGCGAGAACATCCGACAGGTGACACCGCGGGCCTAGCATTTGGCAGCACCATAACAAACCCAGCGCCACAACCTGAGCCAACGCCAGAACCAACACCATCTCCACCCACCCCTACGCCAACATCGTTCGGAAACCCAAATACACTACGCCTCAGTGAATTCCTTTCAGACCCAAATACTGGCGAACATGAATGGATTGAAATAGAAAACACGAGCAGTGACACTATCGACCTATCACAAACCGTGTTGCGCGATGGGGTGGGAATTATTTTTTCTTTTGAAGGAACAATCTCTGGCCACAGTTTGTACGTTGCTACGCTACCAAGCGCGCGACTCAACAATAGTGGCGACACCATTTCTCTTGAAACAACGGACGGCACAGTCATTGACCGTGTGACCTACGGCACCTGGGACGACGGAAACACAGCCGACAACATTCCTGTGCCAGAAAAAAGTAAAACCATGTCACGCGTTGGTTCAGTGTGGGAAGAAACCGAACCGACTCCGGGCACGCCAAACATAGCGCAGGCGACACAAACACCCGCACCCGCACCCGCACCAGCACCAAACCCGGCCACACAAACACTGGTTATACCGTCCACCGTTCACGCGGGCGATATTATTATTTCTGAATTTGTATCCGACCCAACCGATGGTGAGGTGGAATTTATTGAACTACAAAATCGCTCAGGCGTAAGCATTGATCTTACTGGCTGGCGCATTGAAGATGGGGGAAACACCAAAACCACGCTCTCGGGTGTTATAAAAAGTATGGATTTCTTTGTGGTGGAAAAACCCAAAGGCGCGCTCAATAATGCTGGCGACCTTATAGCGGTATTTGATAAAGAAAATCGCGAAATCGACAGAGTGTCGTATGGAAATTGGAACGACGGCAACACAGCCGACAATGCCCCTACACCCACCGACCCCATGAGTGCGGCTCGAAAGGATGGGCGAGACACAGGGTACGACAAAGATGACTTTGTTGTAACTCCATTTATTACAAAAGGTACAACAAATCGTTTCCCTCTTTCTACCGAAGGAGCACAAAAACCAGTGATTATTGCTGGTTTAATCATAAACGAACTCTATCCAAACCCACCAGGAAGTGACGATGACGAGTTTATTGAGCTTAGGCACACGGGCAAAACACTCATGCGCTTGGCGGGATGGAAACTCCGCGATGAGTCACTCAGAATATTTTCTTTGCCCGACACGGTGATATATCCAAATGATATACTCGTATTTCCGAAAAAACAGACGGGCATTAGTTTGAACAACACGACTGACGCGGTAGAACTTGTTGACCCAAATGATTATATTGCCGATCGCGTTCACTACGATCATGTGCCAGAAGGCGAAAGTTACAACCGTACGCCAACAGGTGACTGGGCATGGTCAACCATTCCAACCGAAGGAAAAGAAAATCGCATAACCGAAAAAAACGCCGCGCCCGTGATTACGGTTGAAACAGAAAGCGAAGGGGTTGTAAACGAACCGCACGTATTTGATGCAAGTGATACGAGTGATAAGGAGCACGACCACCTTACCTTCACCTGGACATTTTCAGACAAGCACACACAAACAGGCGGACGCGTCACTCATGTGTTTACCAAAGCACAAAAAGAAACGATTTTGCTTGAAGTAAAAGATAGCGCAAAAAATACTGTCACAACAAGCGTGGAGATTGTTATTCGTGCCACCACTCAAAACCGTACAGAACATGTGGAACAGAGCGATTCATTTTTTACCTCATTTGCAACGTCGGGTATAGGCATCTCAGAACTAACCCCAAACCCTATTGGCTCAGATGAGGCAGAATATATCGAACTCATGAACCTGACCGATCAACCAAAAACGATCGAGGCATGGACCATTGCTGATGCGTCGGGAAAAACGTACACCATTCCACCAACCTCATTCGAGGCGCATGGATATGTTGTATTACCTCGCGCAAACACAGGCATTGCGCTCAATAACAGCGCTGATACCGTGACACTCAAAAATAGCGTGGGAGACACTGTTGACAACGTAATGTACACGGGAAGTAAAGAAGGATTTGCGTATGCAAAAAACACACACCACGAATGGGCTTGGACCAACACCCCGACACCCGGAAACGCAAACGTTTTTTCTTCGGTAGCACCATCAATCGCGAACGGAGGTGCAGCCTCGCAAAACAGACTGGGCATCGGCATATCCACCTTTGCCACCATACGCACGTTTCCAAAAGGAAAGTCAGTGCGCGTTTCTGGAACAGTGTTGGCCGTGCCGGGCACCTGGAGTAGCCAGACAATGACCATTGTGGAAGAAAAAACTGGCGAAACACTTTCTCTATTTTTGTCCAACAAACAATTTCCAGAATTGAAAGAAGGTGATGTGGTCGTGGTGCGTGGTACCGTGTCTGAAGCGCAAGGAGTCAAACGAGTAAATGCAAAAAAGACGGGTGATATTGTACGTACGGGCACAAGTCTACTCACACCGCGCGATCTAGACACAGCGCTCGACGCAAAAAAATATCTTGGCCATTTTGTGCGCCTTACTGGAGAAGTAACGAGTGTTTCAAAACAAAATTTTTTTCTTGAAGCGCAAGGTGAGGTGTCGGTGATATACCGCGGCGCGCTGTTAGGCACGCACGACGACGTTCGCATGGGTGATCGTGTGACCGTGACCGGTGTGATCACCACGCAACAAGAGCATACCGTTCTTCTACCACGAAGAAAAGAAGATATCGTACGCCAAAATGTCGACAACACGCAAAAAGAAATTGACTCCAGTGTAGAGCCCCCACCAAGCACCGACGCACCCGCGGTCGCGACTGGCGCGAGTTTGGTGACACTTCTCGCCGCGGCCTTTGGCAGGGCCAGGTTATTCGCCATGGCAACCGGGGCACGCCGCATAACATTGGAAATAGTCTCACGTTTTAAACCACCAAACGTATAACGAATATAAAAAATTTGATATACTTTGAACCATATGAATGTTCTCTTTTTAGAACTCAGTGGTATTTTAGGGCTCACCGTCGTTGTGTCATTTATCGTGCGTCTCTTAAAACAACCGCTCATTGTTGCGTATATTATTTCAGGAGTCCTGGCTGGGCCGCTCGTGTTTGACTTGCTTCAGGGTGACACACACACATACAAAGCGTTTGGTGAGTTTGGCGTGGTACTCTTGCTCTACGTCATGGGACTCAACCTCCAATTTGAATTTTTAAAAAAAATTGGCAAAAGTGCGGTTGCTGTAGGGCTTGGACAGGTTGCCATTTGCGCGCTTCTCGGGTACGGTATTTTGTCTTTTTTTCCTTTTAGTGGTGCTGGTAGGTGGTACCTCGCGGTCGCGGTTACGTTTTCAAGCACGATTATTTTAACCAAACTCCTGGCCGAAAAAAAAGATATGGATTCCATGTACGGGCAACGTACTCTTGGGCTCATGATTGTACAAGACATGATTACAATAGCCATCATGATTGCTCTTTCAAGCATGGGGGGTGGAGCGTCTGAGATGTCGCTCGGAGAAAGCCTCGGTCTTCTTGCTTTTAAAGGACTCTTACTTATTTCTTCAATCTATTTTTTAGCAAAGTTTCTTTTGCCTGCCCTGCTTGACCGCGTGGCAAAAAGTGGTGAATTTCTCTTTCTGTTTACAATCGCGTGGTGTTTTGGGGTAGCGAGCCTTGTTGCCTTTTCCGGATTTTCTCTTGAAATCGGGGCACTCCTCGCTGGTATTTCTCTTGGCTCGTCACCCTATCAGGCAGAAATTGCCAGTCGCATTCGACCGCTCCGAGATTTTTTCATCGTCATCTTCTTTCTTATGCTTGGCGCGGAAATGCATCTGGAAGGATTGTCTCGGGCACTCCCTGCCGGGCTCGCGCTGACCGCTTTTGTTCTTCTGGTTCATCCTATTATTTTATACCTTCTGTACCGAACACAAGCGTGCACTCGACGTACAAGTTTTTTAGGAAGCACGGTTGCCGCCCAGGTTAGCGAGTTTGGGTTTATTTTACTTCTTACCGGCCGCCAGCTCGGACACATTGAAGGCATTGAGCTTCAGGTATTTACCATTGTTGCCCTCTCTACGATTTGTATTTCGTCGTATGTCATTATGTACAACGAAATGCTGTACCGTTTTTTTCTTCCTGTGTTCAATCTTTTTGGAAAGGACAAGTACCAAAACATTACGAGTATGATTCCAACGTACGATGTATGGGTATTTGGATATCATCGCGTTGGTATCCGTATTTGCCAGGCTCTTGAAGAGCGACGGGTCAAATTTGCCGTTGTTGATTTTAATCCGGACGCGATTCGGTCAGCTAAAAAAAGGGGAATACCGACCTATTTTGGCGATGCTGCCGATGTAGAGTTTTTGCATGAACTTCCACTAGAAATGACCAAGATGGTGATTTCAACCCTGCCTGAAACCGATGATCAGAAAACCCTTCTGCATCATGTAAAAACACGAAACCATCACGCGAAACTTATTGCCAATACCTACCACACCTCGTCGGTTGCTGAATTGTACGCGGCTGGCGCGCACTACGTGCTTGTTCCTCATATGGTTGGCGGCTCATGGATGGCTCACATTTTACAAGGCAAACCATGGACAGCGCACACCTTTGCCACACTCAAAAAAGAACAAAGTGAGGAATTCGCCTTGCGCTTTTCATAAAAAAGGAGATATACGTAACTTGACAGCGCAAAGAGGGGCTGTTATACTCGTGTCACAACAAAATATGGGCCGGTAGCTTAGTTGGTAGAGCGCCTCGTTTGCACCGAGGAGGTCGGGGGTTCGAATCCTCTCCGGTCCACGAAAAATGCTACGCCTTGGTGGCGTAGTGTTTTTTAAGAAGCGTTTCGGAAACGCGCCGTGGTAGCTCAGTGGTAGAGCAGAGGACTGAAAATCCTTGTGTCGCCAGTTCAATCCTGGCCCGCGGCACCACTAAACAAATACCCTCCATGAAGGAGGGTATTTGTTTTGTTGGGGCGGGTTCAGGATTGAACTAAGGGAAGGGTGAAACCGTAAGGTTTCACTTGCTGAGGAAAGGTTGGGAAAACCTGAAGGTTTTCCCAAGAGGAGCGTAGCGACGAGTGAAATCCTGGCCCGCGGCACTATAAAAAGAAATGCCTCTCTTTGTGAGAGGTGTTTCTTTTTATGAGGATATTTGACTTTTTCCCTCTCCCTTGATACACTCGTTGCATTCAATAAAGCGGGCTGTGGCTCAATTGGCTAGAGTGCCTGGTTTGGGACCAGGAGGTTGTGGGTTCAAGTCCCACCAGCCCGACAAAATAAATAAGTCCTTCTAAACAAGAGGGACTTATTTATTTTTGCTGGTGGGACTTAAACTGGGGAGGGTTTGGGAACCGGTAGGTTCCCACTTTTGTTGGGGGATGGTTGGGAAGGGGTGGAAACCCTTTCCCAGGAAGAGCGTTAGCTCTGACGTGAAAGTCCCACCAGCCCGACACATAAAATAAATCCTTCTCGTAAGAGGGATTTATTTTATTTTTGACCGCACCTGTTTATCCACAAAATTTTTGAAAATAGAGTAGGGCGGATGTACACTAGAATATAATTACTATACTCATATGCCCAAAGAAAAGGAGGGAAAGGTGGTTCTTATCGTACACGACGACACCACTTTGCGCGATGCTTTAGTAAGCAGATGCAAAAAGGAAAAACTGAAAACAATTGTCGCCAAAGACGGTGAGGAGGGGTTGGCTCTTGCCACAAAATACCACCCTGGTTTAATTGTGTCCGACATTAACATGCCCAACAAAACTGGCCTTGATATGATTGATGCTCTGCGTAAAGACGATTGGGGAAAAGGCGCAAACATTATGCTTCTGACCAATTCAACAGACCACCGATACGTGCAAGAAGCCCTCAAAAATAAAGTGTACGACTACCTGATTACGGTCAACTGGTCGATTAACGATGTATGGATCTTATTAAGAAAAGACTTGATATATAAAAAAGACCCGCCTCATCGGCGGATCTTTCCTTTGTATCCTTATTTACACTCCCACCACTGCGGGAACTTCGGATACCAAATCATGAA
>CAZYEQ010000029.1:7626-10379 GCA_964646505.1 uncultured Gammaproteobacteria bacterium | reverse complement strand
TGTATCCTTATTTACACTCCCACCACTGCGGGAACTTCGGATACCAAATCATGAACTGTTTGATGTTTTCTTTATAGTCGTATTGGTGACCTTCGGCCCCAATCCATTTCCACGTACCGTCGATAAACTGGTATACACCTTTCGCGGTGCTGATTTTGCTTTTTGCGTTATATACGTAGGTGCTTTCACATCGTGCGATACGAAGAGCGTCTTTGACGCTTACCCCGTACAAGTTGGCTTGGCGGATAATTTCCGCTTTTACCTCCTCAGGGGTAGGAGTAGTCGTCTCCTCTGTCTCATTTTCGGCAAAATAGCTGGCATCCATAGCTAAGGTGAACTTAGGGGTAGATGCTTGGGTAGACACAACCTGTGCCATACCCACACTTGGAAGAAGCGTAGAGATAAGCACCATTGTAGCTAACATTTTTGCCTTATTTAAGGTAAATTTCATATAGTATAGAGGTGTCTCGAAGGTTGATTTTCAAGACGCCTTATAGTACCATAAAATCAGGTTTTTGTCAACCCCCCAAAGGGGCATGCCCATGTCACCACAGCCTGCTAAAAAACGATCATACGGGTACGTATCAGAGGGCGAAAAGCGCTCTTTTTCGCGTACCTCAACCGCACCCAAATCAAAACGAGGGGCTTTTTCCCTTCTAGGGAAACTTCTTCTTTTTCCTTTTTGGCTTATAGGGCGTGTGTTCCACCTAAAGCGAGGCAAAGTCGGCAGAGCATTACTTACCATCTGTGCCACACTCATGATTGTGGGTCTTATTGGGGGTGTAGGCTTTGCGGCATGGGTAAGCAAAGACCTGCCTGATCCCGATCGCCTGACTGATCGCGAAGTAGCACAGAGTACTAAAATATTTGACCGCACAGGTAAGGTTCTTCTATACGAAATCTACGCCGACCAAAAAAGAACACTTATTCCGTTTAGCGATATCCCGCTCCAGCTTCGCCAGGCACTTATAGCCACTGAAGACACCGCGTTTTATGAACACCACGGTATACGACCACTAAGTATTTTGCGTTCGGTGGTGTACGGCGTTTTAGGAAAAAACCGCATTGGTGGGGGAGCCTCCACCCTTACTCAACAGCTTGTTAAAAATGCTATTTTAAGTAATGAAACCCCATGGAGTCGTAAACCCAAGGAACTTATCTTGTCGGTAAGACTTGAACAAAAATATACCAAAGACCAGATTCTTCAGATTTATTTCAACGAGATTCCCTATGGTGGAACAAACTATGGGGTTGAGGCCGCCGCGCAAAGCTACTACAACAAAAAAACATCAGAACTTGACCTTGAACAAATTGCCACACTCGCTGGGCTTCCAAAACAGCCCTCACGATATTTAAATAATCTGCCCCTCCTTAAAGAGCGTCGCAATTTTGTGCTTTTCCGCATGAAAGAAGAGGGGTATATTTCAGAAGAAGAAATGGAAAAAACACAGGCCATGAATTTATCGTTTAAACCAAAAGAATACACCGATATTAAAGCTCCGCACTTTGTGCTATATGTGAAAGACTTACTCGAGACAGAGTTTGGGGTGAATACGGTAAACACCGGGGGGTTAAAAGTGATTACCTCGCTTGATTGGGACAAACAACAGCTTGCTGAAGCAGCGATTACCGACCAAAAAGATAAAGTGTTAAAGGATGCCAAAGCAGACAACGCGGCACTGGTATCGCTCGATCCAAAAACAGGGCAGGTGTTGGCCATGGTCGGCTCAATCGATTTTTTCAGCACGTCAAGCGGACAATTTAATGTGATTACGAGTGGCCGACGACAGCCAGGTTCATCAATTAAGCCTATCGTCTACTCTGCGGCCTTTGAAAAGGGATACACCCCGGACACACTTTTGTTTGATGTGGAAACAAACTTTGCGGTTGGTGACGCCAAACCATATATTCCAAAAAATTATGATTTGAAAGAATACGGCCCAGTCACCATGCGCCAAGCACTTCAAGGATCACTCAATATTTCTGCGGTAGAAACATTGTATTTGGTTGGATTACCATATGCTGCCGAATACGCAAAACGCCTTGGGTACACCACCCTCGAAGACTACCGAAACTACGGCCTTACCCTCGTTCTTGGAGGTGCGGTCGTGAGTCCGCTTGAACATGTTAGTGCGTACAGTGTGTTTGCCGCTGAAGGGAAAAAACGACCAGGAGTAAGTGTGTTGCGTGTTGAAAATAGCCAGGGTGACGTACTCAGAGAAGAAAAAGTAAGAGAAGGGGAGCAGGTTATTACCAAAGAGGTGGCGGCCACAATTTCGAACGTTTTATCGGACGACGCGGCGCGGGCATATGTGTTTGGCGCGGGAAGCACCCTTACCCTGCCCGATCGACCCGTGGCCGCGAAAACTGGTACCACCCAAGAATACCGAGACGCGTGGACCTTGGGGTACACCCCGAGCATTGTCACAGGAGTTTGGGTGGGTAACTCCAACGGCAGCCCAATGCAGGGTGGGTATGGTGGCAGTCGTGTAGCAGGCGTTATTTGGAACGATTACATGCGAAAGGTAACCAAGGCAATGCCAGTAGAGCAGTTTCCAACTCCACCAGAAAATGATGCGGAAAAGCCTATTTTGCATGGCGGTGGCGGGGGAGTAACACTCCAAATTGATCGCGCCACAGGAAAACGTGCTACCAGTTCAACCCCCAGCGAATATATTGTGAGTCGAACCTTTGTGCCCCCACACTCGATTTTACATTATGTCACAAAAGATGACCCCCGAGGGCCGGTGCCT
>CAZYEQ010000029.1:2575-7616 GCA_964646505.1 uncultured Gammaproteobacteria bacterium | reverse complement strand
CAATACCAAATTTGGGAAAATGCCATTGCCACCTGGGCTGCCAAAAAACGCGAGGCTGACCCCAACTGGTCGATTAGTTTTGAAGAACCGCCAACCGAATACGACGACATTCATTCTCTTGAGCTTGTTCCATCGCTTACAGTTTTTTCCCCAACTCCATCGAGCACCCTTACCTCGCGCCACCTGACAGCCTCAATCAGAGTCAGCGCGCCGCGTGGTGTCACGAAAGTCACGTATCGACTTGATAATCGTGTTATTGGTGTTTACACGAGTGAACCGTTCGCGCTTGATTACACCTCACGAAGTATTACCAACGGGACACACACGCTCACGATTGTGGTCGAAGATGATATAGGTAACCAACGACAAGAGAGTATCCCGTTTACCCTTCAGGCCGGTATAGAGTCACCTGGTGTTTCGTTTGTTGATCGCGCTCTTACCATTCCTCAGGGGAGTTTTCCACGCGTATTTCTGCTAGAACCCTACCGCGCAAATGATATTGCCGAATTACATGTGATCGCAAAAAATCAAGCCGGAGTAACCATACCAATTGTCTCAACCACGAACCTAACCGATATTTTTAACGGACACCTTGTGGTGACATGGATCAATGCGCCCACCCCCGGTACCTGGATTATTGTGGCTGAGGTGACCGACAAACAGGGAAACAGAACCGAAACAGATAGAATGCAAGTGCAAATTCAATAAGAAAAACCGAAAACTACCCAATCAAGGCTGGTTTTCTTGTGTAAAAAATTAGACGTCATTGCGTTTTAAATCCCAGAGGACTTCTTCAAAATTAATAATCCGATCGCGATCATCAAGTTTTATTCCTTCTTTTTTATAGAGCTTAAGACGTTTCGCGCGATATTCTTCATTCATCCACACACGACCATCGCTATACACAATACGATGAAAGGGAATATCGATAATGCCTTTGTCGTACGCACGGCCAAGAATGCCTGTGATACTTTGCGAGGTCATCGAACTCCCTCCGGCCGCGCGCGCAATGCGGCCGTAGGTGGTCACCTTCCCAAATGGAATGGCCCGAGCGATTATAATAACGCGTTCACTAAAAAGTGGCATACATTTCTTATAGAAAAATCATATCAAGTTTTTTGCAAAGAAAAAAGAAAAGCCGACAGGCTCTTCTTTTTTTCGAGAACAATTATGAGATAGGTCTGTAGCGCGTTTATTGCCTGATAGGCATCACAATGTACACGTATGAGTCATCTCCCACCTTATGGAAGATACATGGCGCGTCGGGGCTATTAACGCCCATAAACAGATGCCCATCGATGTGGCTAATTCCGTCGAGCACGTATCGGTAGTTCAAAAGAATTGTGTTGTCATTACCGTCAATGTCGGCATCAACGCTTGTGCTGTGTTCACCCGCCGCGGCACTGACCGATGAAATGCCCACACTTTTTTCTTTGGCGTTCAAGGTAAACGAGACCCCATTCACCCCTTGCGTACTAAACAAACTTGCGGTTTTCAAGCTTTTTACAAAGTGATCCGCTGGAATAGCGACCGAAGTAGCAAACTGTTTGGGGATAATCTGTGCGTAGTCGGGATAACTTCCATGAATAAGGCGCGAGGTCATTTCCACATCCCCAACCTGCATTGATATTTGGTTTTGCGTTATAAGCAATCGCGCCTTAACACCTTCACCTTTCGCTGGAGCCAATAAACGAATCATTTCATACACTGTTCGAGCTGGAATAATGCATGAAACTTGACCACCAACGCTTACAAGTGGAATTTGCTTTTCTGCCAAGCGGTGAGAGTCGGTCGCAGCAACCGTGAGCCCAGCGTAGCGTTCAATGCCAATTTGCGCACATACTCCAGATAATTCTGGGCGAATTTCATTTTTTGACACCGCCACAACCACATCTTCAAGCGCGCCTTTGAGTTTTTGTGGCTCAAATATGTATTCTGTACTCTGCTCCACTTCTGGCATACCCGGAAACTCCTCCGCAGGCATACCTTTCATTTTGGTATTACTGCGTCCGCACTTCACCCGAAGCTCATCGCCTTCTAAAAGAAATTGCACCTGTTCGTCAGGAAGAAGATTAATATAATCTGCAAGCATTTTCGCTGGCACAGTGAACGATCCTGTTTTTTCTACTTTAGCCCGAAGGGTGGTGCGAATGGCAACCTCAAGGTTTGTTGCTAAAAGAGAAACCCCGGATTCATTAGCAATGATAAGTACATGCGCCAAAATAGGAAGGTGATGTTGTCTGGCCGCAAGTCCACTGACACATGATAGTGCCTGAGATAGATTATCTTTGGTGCATGTGAATATCATAGGGTAGTGTATTTATATATATTCTATATTTATATCTCGTAGTAATAGTAGTAGGGTGGACAGCGGGGATAAGTGTGTTTTGGCGCCTGGCTTAGAAAAATTTGCATCCCCACCCTTGACTCGAACCTGTGTGGAAAAAAGTGTTGGGTGTGGGTGAATCTGTGGGCAGTGGGGACAACTTTTAGCTGTACACAGCTTTTTCCACATGAAACTCATAGCTTTATCCCAACCCTTGTCCCCTTTTTTATACACCGTGTGAGTATAGTCGTTGTTTAATAGAGTCAATTTCACCTTTTAATTTGGGGTCATTGTCGAGGTCGGTCGATATTTTGGTGTGGGCATGCATCGCGGTCGTGTGGTCGCGCCCCCCAAGCTCTTCCCCAATCGCTGGATACGACATTTTAAGTTCGGTTCGAAGGAGATACATGATAATTTGTCGTGGGTGCGCCAGGCGCTTTTCTCGGCTCTTTCCAGCGATGTCGTCAAGCGTAATATCGTAAAACTTTCCTACCTCGTTAATGATATCTTTCGGAGTTGCAGATTTTTTAAACGGTTGGGTTTCGAGAGTGACGAGGACAGCTTTGATACTCTCAGCGGTCGCCGGAGTATTTTTGAGTTGGTGAAACGCAATAATCTTATTTAACACCCCCTCAAGTTCACGAATATTATTTTGAATTGAAACCGCAATCAGGTTGGCTGTTTTTTCGTCGACCGGAAAGCGTTTTTCTTGGCATTTGGCCTGGACAATCGCAATGCGGGTTTCAAGGTCTGGTGCGGCAATATCCACAATCATGCCCCATTCTAAACGACTGCGAAGGCGGTCTTCTAATCCAGGAATGGCTTTTGGTGGGCGGTCAGAGGTAAGCACAATCTGCTTCCCTTGTTGGTGAAGCTCGTTAAAGGTATGAAAAAACTCTTCCTGGGTCTGTTCTTTTCCGCCAATAAATTGAATATCATCGATTAAAAGAAGGTCAACATTGCGGTAGCGGTCTTTAAACTCCTTCGCACGCCCTTCTTTTACGGAAGAAATGAAGTCATTCGTGAATTTTTCCGAATTCACATACATGATTTTCGTGTTGGCGTTTTTTTCAAGCATGTCATTGCCTATCGCTTGAATCAAGTGGGTCTTCCCAAGTCCTACACCGCCATAGATAAAGAGCGGGTTATACGCTTCACCCGGTCTATTGGCTACGGCCTGGGCAGCTGCGTGCGCAAGTTCATTACCTTTGCCCACGATAAAAGTAGAAAAGGTGTACTTAGGGTTAAGGCCAAAGATGTTTTGGACAGGTTCGCGTCGGTATGGTTCGTTTCCGGTGGTTGGTTGAAAACTTTGGGGCTGTTGGGTTGGTTGAGAAGGAAACGAAGGTGCTGTGGCAGGAGAGGAAGTTGTGTCTGTACCAGAATCAGGTGTTTGTGGTGGCGCAGGCTGCAATTGGCATTCCTGCTCTTGTATGTTTTTAATGTTTTCAATGGTGTAATCAAGTTTTTTGACTGGTTTCCCTGTGACACGCTCAATCGCTTTAATAATATTGGTGTGATACTTCTTTTCAAACCAGCCCTTAGCAAACGAGCTTGGGACACACACCACAATTTTACCGTTGTCGTACGAAGCAATACCGGTTCCTTGAAACCACGCATTAAAATTGGCCTTCGAAATAGTGAGTTCGATTTCGCCGAGAACAGCCTGCCAAATTTCATGATTGGTCATAAGAGATGTGTGTAGTCGCATTGTACCACAGCAAGGACAAAGCAAAAATGTTCTCAACTCAGCAAAAAAGCATGTATAGTGGGGATATTCTGTGTAGAATGTGGATAACCTGTGGATAGTGGGGATAACTTTTTTCCGAATTGTTTTATGTTAAGCCATAAATGGGTGTGGGTGAGGTTGTTCACATGATATTTTTTGTGAGGGATTTTGGTTTTTTGGTGGGTGTGATTGACAAGAAGAGTGATTTGTGGGATAAAACAAACGTCACCCCCGACATAGTTCGTGTGTGATAGGAGGTTAGGATGGAAACTGGAGATACCAGAACGGCGGATAGCTGGCCGGCATTCCTATTTATGGACAAGTCCTGTTCACTCTACCGGGCCGTGGTTCGAACAATCCTCACGAATGTTGGCCTCGGTTATTGGCAGGATCGTTCGGTGGATGACGAACCAAATCGCTGGTTTTTTTTCATGATTAAAGACGGTAGGGTCATTGGAGCGATCATGTTTTTCGATCGTCCGGGGATCATCGGCATTCTGGAAAATCCAAATCCAACGGAGAGAAGAATATCCTTCGAAGTCACTCTTGATGAGATCGCGAGGTCTTATGGTCAATGCGTGGGGCGCCGCCCCAGTGCCTGACGCTGCGTCTGTCCGGTTCCAGCTCGCAACGCGGGCCGGGCCGATTTTTTTAGAGAAAATTCGCTGTGTTGACAAAATGAAACGGTTTCGGTATACTCATTTCACCTTTATCGTCATAAACGCTCTTCGGTCAAGGAAAGTTATTTTTTATACACTATGCCAATTAAGAAAAACGCGAAGAAGGCTCTTCGCCAAGCACAAAAACGGGCCATGGCAAATAAAATTGTACGCGACGCGTATAAAGAAGCCATGAAACAAGCGAACAAAGCAATTGCCGAAGGTAAAAAGGTGGGTATTGTGGATTTGACCAGAGGCGAATTGGGTACAAGAGGTACGGCCGAAACGCGTGATCAGGAAGCTGCAAATTCTGCGAAGATTTTGGGT
>CAZYEQ010000029.1:0-2565 GCA_964646505.1 uncultured Gammaproteobacteria bacterium | reverse complement strand
AGATACCGTAGAAGCCATTCGCTTAGCGCAAAAGAAACTTGGTAAGGCGGCAAAAAAAGGCGTGATTAAATCAAACGCAGCTGCTCGCAAACTTTCTCGCCTCATGAAGAAGGTGAACACGGCAAAACCAACAACCGAAGCAAAGCCAAAAGCGAAAGCAAAAAAGAAGAGCGCCTAGTTCTTCAAAAAAATAAACATACCCCTGAACGGGGTATGTTTATTTTTGCTAGGTTGACACAACTCTTTTTTTGTGGTAATGTAGAGCGTCCTTTCGCGGACAGGTGAAATACATTACTCACGGCTTTCTGTATAAGTAGAGTGCGACTATAATCGTGTATTTATACAGAAAGACTGTGAGATTGGGATGGGCGAATAGGTCGCTCGTACACTCACCATAGACGATCGGAGATCAAATGAACAACATGATGCGGTTCCTCGCAACCCTCAGCTTGCTCTTATTGGGTATGGGGGTGTACATGTACCAACACCGCCGTGCGTACCCGGGGGATATGAGCATCGACTTGTCGATGAGCTCTTCGGAAATCATCGAACAGATCGTGGAGGAAAGGAGGGAAGGGCTCTTCCAGATCTGCACGGGAAGCACACTGACAGTGCCACTTCCCTTCATTGTCCAGGTGAATATCCTGGGTAGCATGCAGAACCTGGCGCGTTGGATAGATCGAAGTGATCGAAGGGACTGGTCGGTCGTGGCGGATGTCGACGAAGACAACCCAGCCTACGATCTGGAATATTCCTTTCTCATTCCCGTAAAGCCGGGGGAGGGGTTCTTGTTCCAGCGCGTCGACGGCCTGGGGGTGCGTTTGGTGTTTGGTGGAAGCGTGGACGAGGTGCTTCGTTGGGATGAGAGTGCCCCCACCGCCACTTCATCCGCAACCCAGACCAGGGTGGTGGCACTAGAAGGTGCCAGGTACCTGTCAGTCATTCCGGTCAGTTTTAATGGTGGGGCTCGGTCCCACTTCAAGGTGTGGAGGGATTGCTCGGCCGAGCAGTAGCTTCCGCCAGGGTCGAACAGGCCGGCAGTACTGGTGCTAAAAAAGCAAGGAGGTATGTATGAGCATACGGGCCGCAAGGAGTACAAGGAGTACGCGGCCCAAAATTTCCTTTCGTTTGTTTTATAAAAAATGAGAGGAAAAAAAATATCCGGTGTACCCGGATGTTTTTTTATAATGAAGTTTGCGCAATAAAAAACTCTAACACCTCGTCTGGGCTCTGTCGGCCGGTTTTTATAGCCATGTCTCCTTGAAGTAACATACTGTGCATGCGTTCGGCGGTGTGCGGCGCCAAATGTTTTGTGAGTGAGATTGTTTTTTTAGCCACAAATGGGTGAATGGCAAGGGTGCGAGCAACCTGATCGGTTGGTACGCCTGGTTGTGCTCGAAGCATATCTTCGACTTGTAACATAATGCGCACCTGGCGAATAATCATAGCAATCACATATCCCGCTTCTTGCCCGTGCCGACGTGAGGTCGACAACAGTTCATACGCCTGTTTGGTTTGACCGGCGAGAGTAGCATCGACAAGCGCAAAAATAACATCCTCACTTCCTTCCTCTAAAAATAATGCTACTTCTTTTTTTGTAACAGTCGTTTCGGTACCGATATAGCCAATCACGGTGTCGAGAAGTTGCTTTGCTTCCCAGGTATTTTTTACAGCCAGCGGAGAAAGAAGAAAAAGAGCGTCGTTTTCAATGGTTTTACCATGTTCTTTGATGTACGCTTGAATCCAGCTGTTTGCTTCGGGCGCGTTCATTTGTGAAAACTCTTGGGCGTAGGGTGTGGCTTTGAGCGTGTCCCATAATTGTTTCGCTTCTTTGTGTTTGTCTGGACTTTTTTCTTCCCAAAAAATAACGACACTCGTTTTAGGAAATGCGTCTTTCGTAATAAGTTCAGTGATTTCAGTTTGTACTTCTTTTTGTTTGGTTTGAGCTAAACGCTCCACCACGACCATGCGTTTTTCAGCGAGAAAAGGGGAGGCTTTGATGGTTTCTAAAATATTTTCTTTGGTCGAAGACGCATCAACAAAAGACACGTTGAGCCCTTCGGGGTCACGTTCTTTTTTAAATCGAGTAGTGAGCTGCGTCAGGCGTTCACGGCTACGGTAGGTGTCTTCGCCGTAGAGAAAAATGACCATATTTTTTTACTATTTTTATTTGAGTTCGCCCCAACGGTCCCCAATATGCACATTCACTTCGACTGGCACGCTCAGTTTCACTACATCAGTCATTTGTTGTTTCGCAAGGGCGGCCACTTCTTCAGCGATCTCTTCTTTACACTCGAGCACCAATTCGTCGTGTACTTGAAGAGTGATTCGCGCGTCTTCACGCGAATATGTTTTATCGAGTTCTTTTTGTAAGGCAATCATGGCAAGCTTAATAATGTCGGCATTCGTACCTTGAATTGGCATGTTGACGGCCATGCGTTCACCAGCCGCGCGCAACTGATGGTTGTCTGACGCAAGTTCAGGAATATAGCGTCGGCGACCGTAGAGCGTTTCCACATAGCCACTTTCTTTCGCAAACGCAATGGTGTGATCAATATATTTTTT
>CAZYEQ010000028.1:0-10675 GCA_964646505.1 uncultured Gammaproteobacteria bacterium | reverse complement strand
CAACTGTGGCAACACATACATTTTTTTTTCTTTGTTTGTTACTTTTGGCGCACGAAAAATTTGCGCCTCCTTCCACTGTGCCTGCCACTTCGGTTCAATGTATTTTGGGTCGTAATGTTGAGACATATTACCTTTTTAATTTTGGCCTCACCTCTCCTTCTCGAGAGATAATACTTTCACGTCGATCACTCACTCTTCTTTTTTCCCTTTCGAAAGAATACAGTTCCTTTTCGTTACCATGCTCGTCAACAGCAATAATGTGATCAAACCAATCCTTTGATGTATCGAGCGGATTTTCATTAAAAATGCGCTCGTGTTTTTCAATCACCTCATCTGGTACAACACGGTCACGCTGTTTATTTCTTACTTTAGCAACCTCCGTTGGGGCCGTAAAAAGAACGCCTATTATTTCTGCCTTATACCTTTCATTCCATTTTTTTAATCTCGGTCGACGATGTTGTGGTTCAGTATTCAGAGCATCATAAATAACATCTTGTCCTTTTTGTAGACAACCCTCCAGCCTTTCGTCCAGTACTTCAAATATTTTTTGAGGAGGAATAGTATCTTGATCGCGCGCGCTGCCCGATAATTCTTCACGCAAACTATCAGATGAAAAAATCGACAGTCCTTTTTTGGCAGCCCACGTACTTTTCCCAGAACCAGGTAATCCAATAAGCATGTAAACTTTTGGCCGATGAGTATTTTGAGACATACAAAAAGGTAGAGGTATCCTACGAAAAAACCCCAAAAAAATCAAGTTTTTGGCCTATTTTTTTCCCTTTTCTTTGGTTAAAGAAAGCGCGGTGATAATACCTCCAAGGCCACCACAAAACAGGTCTTTCATGGTGTCGGCAAGCGTACCCTGGAAATCCACCACCCCGAATGAATCAACGATAAACTCATACCACTCCCAAAACACGGCCACGCTGAGTGTTGCAGCCACAATACACGCCACAAACAAGCCTCGTGAACGTACCGTCCAGTACTTTTTTTTCTGTAACGCCACGCCTACATGCCACACACCCATAGCTATGGCTACACCGCCAAGCACATGCATAGGCACGTCAAAGTACGGCACGTACGCGTACACGTTAAAACAAATAATCACCGCTACTTGAAACGCGTAGACAAATGCCGCCGGCAAAAGCGCTTCACATACTTTTCGTGCCCAAAAGGTCATAATGCTCTTAGCGACGCGGTGGCGTTGGTCGCGACACAGATGCTGGTGGCATTGTAGGCGCGGTAGCACGGTGTCGACGGCGAATAATCCATACAACAAGACCGATCAGCAAAAGAACTGGCAAGTACACCACTGCCCAAATAACCGCGTCACCTACTTGCTTTGCCACACCAATTAAACTTCGAAGGGCGTTTTTAAAGGCCACCGCAGGCTTCCATTTGTCACTTTCTTCAACCACTGGCACATTTTCTGGTTTTGTCGACAAGCTCACCGTAATCGTTGACTTGTCGGATGACTGTTGTAAGTATTTCGTACGACCTTCTAAACGATCGATTTGCGCGCGGATGTCACCAAGCCGTGCCTGTACGTTCAAAATATCCTCAATCTTTTGCGCTTTTTTCATGATTTCCAAATACTGCGTTTCGGTGGCGCGGTAATTTTTTAGCTGTGCCTGAATGTCAACATATTCTTCGGTGACATCTTGCCCGTTGACCTGCTGACTTTCCACATCACCAAACTGCTTAAGGCTCGCCATGGTCTCTTCAAACTGCGCACTCGGAACTCGCACCGTGACTGAACCCACAAATCGTGACACAGCACGTGTATCAACGACATAACTATTTTTTGAAACATTACGATTCACCTCATCGCCACCTTTTCCCTTAACAAGAGTGACAATGGAATCGATGGCAGTTGGTACATCGGCCACCGAGAGTGATAGATACCCTGTTTTAATAATAAGAGGCTCTTTTGGTATAAACTCTGCCCCGCCACCAGTTTGGTACCCGCCTGGTTCGGGAGGGGTGATAGGCATCGCTACTTTACCCACAGCGAGGCGCTGTGACGGTGCCATGGCCATCTCAGCCACTGCCCCATCATACGATGGCGCCATGACACCAACCGAAGCAACGTTTCCACTGTAACGAGCATCATCACTATCTTGCGCATACGAACTCAGGGGTCCACGTCCATTAACGCGCGAAAGCATGAACGCCACGATAACGACAATAAACACAATGCCTATACCCGCAACCAATTGTTTTCGTTCCATATACGTGTACGAAGAAAAGATAATACACTAAGTATACCGTATTATACGAAAAAAAGCTCGAAACGAAACATCCTGCGCGATGCAGGATGTTTTTAGAGGGATATTTTTTACGCAAGACGATGTTTTTCGATAACTTCTTTCAGTTTTTCTTTCGGTACGCCACCGACGACTTTATCCACCACTTGCCCGCCCTTAAACACCAAAAATGTTGGAATGCTCATCACGGAATACTTCCCAGCCACTTCTTGATTTTCATCAACGTTGAGCTTGCCGATCACGATTTTTGACGCATCATATTCGGCGGACAATTCTTCAACAAACGGACCCATTTGCTGACACGGACCGCACCATGGCGCCCAAAAATCAACAAACACAGGGATACTTGATTCAAGTACCTCTACCTGAAAGGTTGCGTCGGTAAAATGTTTTTCTGCCATAGGAATATAAAATTATATGTGACAAAACGTACTATAACACACCCGAACAGAAATGGAAACGAACAAAAAGCTATACAGCCCCCTTATCTTGTTGTTTTCTTTTTTCAGCCTCGACAGCAAGTGCGGTGTCTCTAGCTAATTCTAACAATTTCAAATCTTCGTTATGTTTATCAGCCAATTTTTTTCTACCCAAAGCTTTTGCTTCATCAGAAGCGTCGCTTCGATCAAGCTCATCCATATCTAGTGTAACCTGCGCCAACATTTCTTCTTCTGTTTCTTGAAAAGCGCGCAAAATCCCCTGTTCTTCTTCCGACAAAGAAGAAGGTGCAGCTTTTCTATCGAAAGACGCACGTACCACCTCACCGTTCATACGCTAAATGTTATTGAAACACAATCTTACGCACCTTTGACTCTTCGGTATAGAATTCGAGCACGTCATCAACCTCAATACGAGTTTTTCCTTCAAACCTGAGCCCACACTCACTTCCTCCTGGTACTTCTTTCACTTGCTGCGCGCCACTTTGGCACGAAATAATTTTTCCTGTACCAATAATTTCTTTATTGCGCTTCACACGCGCAAAACAATCTTTTTTGAGTTTCCCCTCTTCCACGCGACCACCGATCGTCATGGCACCTTTATCAGTACGGAAAATAGCCAGTACCTTCAAATTACCAATCTCAGTGACAATTTTTTCTTGATCAAGTAATTTTTCGAGCTCCTCTTTAACCCAGTTAATAAGGTCGTAAATCACGTCGTAGCGAATAAATGGCACTTGATTATCGCGCATCATTTCGTCGGCATTTCCCGCCGGGTTCACCTTAAACCCGATCACAGTGGCGTCACTCGCCATGGCTTTTTTCACATCATCGTCATTGATGTTTCCGAGTCCCTTTCCAACAATTTTTACCCCTACCTCATCATGACGAATCTTATCAAGCGAACCAACAATGGCTTCGAGTGAACCAAGCACATCGGCTTTCACAACAATGTTCAAAAACTTCTTCTTATGTTCATCATCTTCAGAAACAACTTGGGTCGCCACTGTTTGTTCGGCACCGGTTTGACGGGTGCGTTTTTCGCGCAGGTCAATCGTTTTCGCCGAGCCTGATAACGACACATCAAGAATATCACCCACTTCAGGGGGAACTTTAAACCCGATAATCTGCACCGGCACGCTTGGACCCGCTTCAGAAATTTCTTTTCCACGATGATCTTTCATGGCACGCACTTTGCCGTATATTTCTCCGTTCACCACAAGCGCGTCTCCTTTTTTCAAGGTTCCGGCTTGCACAAGCACGGTCGCGACAGGGCCGGTTCCTTTATCCACTCGAGAATCGATAATAGTTCCAACCGCCGGAATAGTTGCGTCAGCTTGAATCTGATCTTCACGCACATCAGCTACCAGTAGAAGCACATCAAGAAGTTTGTCGATGTTCAATTTTTCTTTCGCCGAAATCTCAACCATGGGCACATCGCCTCCCCATTCTTCAGGAATAATATCACGCTGTGATAATTCGGTCTTCACGCGTTGCACGTCGGCCGTTGGTTTATCGACTTTATTGATCGCAACCACAAAAGGAAGTTTGGCCGCGCGAATAATTTGAATCACCTCTTCGGTTTGCGGTTTCACGCCATCGTCGGCCGCAACCACTAAAATCGCAATATCAGCTACTTTTGCGCCACGGCTACGCATAACGGTAAACGCTTCGTGGCCTGGGGTGTCGATAAACGAAATCGCGCGCTCCACTTTGGTTTTCGGATCTTTCCAAATCGTTTGGTACGCTCCAATGTGCTGAGTAATACCGCCCGACTCGGTCGCCACAATATTCGTTTCACGAATCGTATCAAGTAATTTGGTTTTTCCATGATCAACGTGACCCATCACCACTACAACCGGTGGGCGTGTGGTACGGTTTGTTCCTTTTTTAAGCGCGTCTTCAAGCGCGCTTGCTTTTTCGTTGTCGCCTTCGGTCGCCTGCTGATCGGTTTCTTCGCGTTCAGAGGTAAACCCAAACTCACCCGCCATAATCGCGGCCGTATCGTAATCAATATTTTGATTTTGGTTTGCGAGAATCCCATTTTTCATGAGTTCTGTAATCACCTGGGTAATAGGTAGCCCAAGTCGCGCCGCAAAATCACGTACCGTAATAAGGTTTGGCAGTACCACTTTTTGCCCCGATGCTTTGCGCTCTTCACGCTCTTTGCGCTTCTCCTCTTCTTGCGCGCGACGCATCTGTTCTTCCATGTCGCGCTTAATAAACTTCCATTTGCGCATGACTTGGTCGGCCACACGATCGTCAATTTTCACGGCTTTCGCGCCAACATCAAACCCATATCGCGGTAATATTTCCATGAGTTGTTTCGGATTGGTGCGGAGTTGTCGAGCGAGTTCTGAGACGTTCATGTGATACGAAGTTATAAGATAGGCTCAGTATAGCGGAAGAATACGTACGCGTCAACCCCAAAAAAGCCCACTCTTGAAAAAAGAAAACAAGAGGCGTATAGTATGCTCCGTCACTCTTCTTTACAGAGTCTTTTAATTCCATCTCTTCTTTCGAGGGATATGAAAAAATATTTTCCGTACCTGTCGCTCGTGGTTGCTCTTGCCGCAACAGTCGGGGCTGCCAAAATCGTACCGATTCTTTTTCCTTTATTTGCCGCCAGTAGTGACGCCGCTCTTCTCACCGCCTTTTTTAGCATATCGGTTATCTGTCTCCTCAGCTTCGTCATTTACCACCTCGCGCAAAAAACTATTTTTCCATCATTCGTGGTGGCTATTTTTTTTGGTATTGCCGCACAACCGCTCTTAACACACATCACTGAAGAACGTGAACTTCTTGGCGTGATCGTCGGTATCGGAGCCACGCTGATTCTTTTCGGTGGTGGTCTTGAAACACCGTTTGGTAGTTTCAAAAAACTCTTTGTCAAAATCATGACCTTATCCTTTGTCGGACTTGGTATTACCGCAATGCTTTTTTCATATGCTGTCTACGGTATCGGTTCGGTAACTGGAAATACGATCTCTCTAACCGTAGCGGTATTGTTAGGCGCGATCCTCGCCTCAACCGACCCGGCCGCTATTATTCCCGTACTCAAGCGCCTTCGGTTTAATAATCGCGCGACCAAGGATTTGGTTATTTCAGAAAGCGCGGTGACCGATGTTACCGGCACCCTTCTTACCCTTGCCTTTCTCGGCATTGTATCGGCTGGTGGCGTATTTACAAGCATTGGACAGGCATACCACACCCTCATGAGCCAAGAAGTGGCGCTTGTCCTTCTTAAAGAAATCTTGTTTGGCATTTTGTTTGGTTTTCTTGGTTTTGTTCTTTTGAATTACTTATCAAAGTTTACGAAAACCAGCGGTCACGAATCAGAATCACACGCAGCCTATTTTCTGTTTGTGCCGATTATCATGTTTACCCTTGCCGCAGCGTTTCATGGCAGCGGTTACCTTGCTGCGTTTGTGGCCGGACTTTTATTTGTTCTAGCAAAACACTTGCACGACACCGAACGCTATTTTAACCACACCATTGAAGGGTTTTTAAAACCGACCATTTTCGTACTTCTTGGCGCGCTGGTTGATATCCACAGCCTCATTTCGTATGCGCCTGTTGGTATTTTGGCCGCGCTTACGTTTATGTTCATTATTCGTCCGCTTTCCGTATTTGTGGCACTTGGACCGTTTTCATTTTTCGGCAAAGATCGCTTTACGGTTCGCGAACTTTTGTTTATTTCGTTTGTCCGTGAAACCGGTGCCATTCCCGCGGTACTTTTGGTAACGGTTGTGAGCTTGGGTGTTCCTGGACTCGAAGGACTTGTACCAGTTGGTATGTGGGTGATTTTGGCCACCCTTATTTTAGAACCACCACTTACCCCGGTTATTGCCAATGTATTGAAAGTTGCGACACCAATTAGCGACGAACACTTGCTTGCGCTCCACCATGGCAAACATCCGTTTGTTATCCTGGGCTCACGCGGGCACTCATTTATGGATCGCCTTCCATTTGTGACTGACTGGGCCGCGCGCCACAACATTTTCCGTGTCGTTGTGCTCCACTGTATGGAAGATAAATATTCACCAGAAGCAGAACGAGACATTGAAGAACAGGCGCAGATTCTCTTCCGTCAAATTAACGACAAACGTACTATGAAGGAAGAAACGAGTATGGACTTTGAATACATCGCTCGTACAGGATTCTTACAGGACAATATTAACGATGTTGCGCAACATGACGAACATGTGACTGCGATTTTCGTTGGTAGAAAAGTACTTGATTTTCGTTTAGAAGAGGTGAAGAAGTTGTGCGTGCCACTGTACTTTATTGATTAAGTGAAAAAATGAAAACCCTCTTGACAAAAGAGGGTTTTTTAACCTAGACTGAGGAGTCCGTATAAAATCGTACGGAAAAAACAAGATACAGGAGACGGAGGGAAAATGAACATTCCAATTGAAATCATTCTGTTTGCTCTCACTCTGGTTGGAGTGGCACTGTTCCACAAGCACACGCTCAAGGTGGCGCTGACGGGCCTTACCACTGTCACCGTTTATAAGCTCGGATTCTCCGACTTTCACGGTGTCTCCGGAGGGGTCGGGCTTCTCCATCACATCAAGCACGAAAGCTCAATCCTACTGAACCTTGGTGGACTACTCCTTGGGTTCGAAATCCTATCCACACACTTCAAGGACACTCGGATTCCTGATCTTCTTCCAAAATTCCTCCCGGACGACTGGAAAGGACCGTTCGCGCTTCTTGTGATTGATTTCGTATTATCGAGCTTCCTTGACAACATTGCAGCTGCCATGATCAGCGGTACAGTTGCAGCGACTGTATTTAGGAAAAAAGTGCACGTCGGATATCTGGCAGCCCTTGTCGCCGCCTCAAACGCAGGCGGCTCGGGAAGTGTGATTGGCGACACCACCACGACCATGATGTGGATCGACGGGGTGAACCCGTTCGATATACTACACGCATACGCGGCCGCTATCCCGGCGCTCTTCGTGTTCGGCTTCATCGCCTCGCACCAGCAAGACAGATACCAGCGTATTCTCAAAGATCCAATTAAGGAGGTAACGATCGACTATGCACGACTCGGTGTCGTAGGAGTGATCCTCGCATTTGCCATTGGCGCAAACGCGATCGTGAATTCTCTGTTCGCGGATTATGCCGACTCCTTGCCCTGGGTCGGCGGAGCTGTCTGGCTCGCAATTCTGCTCACGCAGTTCTGGCGCAAACCCCACTGGGAATCAATCCCGCACGCCGTAAAAGGCACCTTATTTCTCCTCTCGCTTGTCCTTACCGCATCCATGATGCCGGTTGAGAAATTGCCCGAGGCATCGTGGCAAACGGCGTTCGGCCTCGGATTTCTATCGTCAGTGTTCGACAACATCCCCTTGACCAAACTCGCCCTCACGCAGGGTGGGTATGACTGGGGTGTGTTAGCCTATGCGGTCGGCTTTGGTGGATCCATGATGTGGTTCGGATCATCAGCTGGTGTAGCCATTACGAACGAATTCCCCGAAGGGAAATCGGTTGTTCAATGGCTTCGACACGGCTGGCACGTGCCCCTTGGGTACGTGGTCGGCTACGCCATCCTCCTCGGGGTATGGGGCTGGCACCCGCACACACCGCACAGAGGGGCAAAGGACACCACGCAACACACAGCAAAGGTGAGTGGCGACAGCAGCAATTCGGAATGACATCTCGGGGCAAAGCGATTCTACATCGCCACCTGCCCCAAATCCCCATTTTCGTTGAATACATATTCGACCAAAGTGGGGATACAAAAACCCTCACCAAAGGGTTTTTGTTATTGACAAAAATAGTTTTGGTGTGTACTGTGTATACTTAACGGACAAAAACGGAGGGTCCGACAGGGAGTAATAATGATAAAAAAACTAATTATTAGGGCCATTGTTTCCCTGCTGCTGGTCGCGGTACTTCTTGCGGCCATCATCATAGCCCTCCACGTCGGGGGGTATGCTGAGGGAAGCATCGAGTAGAAAGCGAGGAGGGGCACCACCTACACCGCCCCGACCATGGCAGTCGACAACTCGACTGCCTCATATCTTTTCCTCTGTTTTCCTAAAAAGAGAAAAAGATACTAAAAATACTCTGACGAACCGTCAGAGTATTTTTATATTCACGTTTTTAAAACCTTACTTCTTCCAGGAAGATTAAACTTATCTTCACCACAATTCTCTTCATCTTGTTTGTTTAGCAAATCCCAATTTTCTTCCCAAATTTTTCTTTGTATAATGCTTGTGAACGCACTACCGCAGCCTCGGCTTCGGCTTTTCCTGAAAACCCTTTCACCTCAACCACTTTTTTCTGCAACTGCTTATAGGTTTCAAAAAAATGCTGAATCGTTTTAAGCGTATGCTCATTTACATCGTTCAAGTCTTGCACATTCTTCCATCGCGGGTCGTCAACCGGCACACCAATCACCTTGTCGTCGCCTTCACCGCCATCAACCATGTGCATAATCCCAACTGGGCGGGTGCGTACCAAAATGCCAGGCGCAAGTGGCTCGGTGGTTAAAATCATCACATCAAGGGCATCACCATCTTCCCACAATGTTTGTGGTGCAAACCCATAGTCCACAGGATACACCTGTGCGGTGTGTAATACGCGATCAAGCGCAATAAGACCTGTTTCCTTGTCGATTTCATATTTATTGAGCGATCCACGAGGAATCTCAATAATGGTGTTAAATTCACTTGGTGCATTTTCCCCTACTGAAATATCGTGCCAAAGGTTCATACAAAAACATTAAGTGTACTGACTATAGCGAAAGCAACAAAAAAAAGCAAGAAGATTTGGCTACTATTTTTCCTTACGCGCCACCACCAAATACCCTTGTGTTTCAAGCAGTTTTCCGAGCGTTGCAAAATGGATAGTCACCAAACATTCAATGAGCGCCGTAGAGTATGGATGCAACTTCTTTTTGAGTGATGCAAGCCACGCATTAAGTGTTTTTAGCACAGCCACTCCCTTACTTTTTTGCAGCACGTCGTACCCTTCATCAGGATACAGAAAAAAATTGAGCGCGGGCCCGGCTGAAAAAAACGACCACATAAACCCAGCATTGTGAAGCATAGTTTGAATCTCTTTTTTTCCATACAAAGAAATATGAAACTCGGCATGCGGGTCAACATTTATTCCTTTGCGAAGTAAATATCTGCGAAGCAAAGCGTGCTTGCCCGGGCGCGACTCGGTAAACATTGCCAAAAGCCCGTGCGGTTTTAACACGCGCGCAATGTCGCAAAGCCAAGCATTTGCGTTACTCACATGCCCAAGCACATCCGATGTATAAACCGCGTCAAAATACTTGTCGACAAAAGGAAGCGTGTTCCCGTCGTACCACTCAAGAGTTGCGTCTGCGCCATGCGTCTGTAGCTTTTGCCTGCCAATATCAATTTGAAGTCGAATGACATCAACACCAGTCACCTCTACGCGATTACCAAACAACCGCACTAAATCAATCACTGCGGCACCTGTGCCACACCCAGCATCAAGAATGCGGAATGGTCGCGCTTCACCATGTTTTTCATGCTGGCGCACCGCTTTGGCAATTGCACGATACAAAAAAAATTTCTTAGGATAAAAAAGAAGTTTGGCACGTGCCGTAAACGAAGGGGTATCCAAAAATATCGGATCAGCATCCCACATTTCAATACCACCGTCTTTGGTTTTTCCCCAGCCCAGGGTTGAAAAAGAATTCATACGAGAGTAGTATACTGGAACCCGTAAAACGCTTCCAGCTTTTTTCCTATGCCCTCGGGATTTTTACTCATCGACAAGCCAACCGACTGGACCAGTCACGACGTGGTTGGGTATTTACGTGGCGTTACACGCGAAAAAACGATTGGTCATGCTGGTACCCTTGATCCGTTTGCCACCGGCCTCCTTATTGTTGGGGTGTCGCGTGAGGCAACCAAACAGCTCGACCGGTTTAAGAGTTTACCTAAAACATGCGAAACAACCATATTCCTTGGTGCGACGAGT
>CAZYEQ010000027.1:7416-10764 GCA_964646505.1 uncultured Gammaproteobacteria bacterium | reverse complement strand
AGTTGCATTTTTCGCTCAACTACGCTATACTTTTTGCATATGGGAATTTTGAATGCCATTGTTTTGGGGCTCGTGCAAGGTCTTACCGAATTTTTACCTGTCTCATCTTCGGGGCATCTTATTTTTATTCCATATTTGTTTGGCTGGGCTGACCAGGGTTTAACCTTTGACCTTACGGTTCATGTGGGTACATTGCTCGCGGTGATGTGGTATTTTCGTCGACGTCTCATTACCACACTTCGTAGCGCTCTTCTTCCAAAAGAACAAAGCCAAAACGCCCGGCGTTTTTTGACACTCATCGTACTCTCAATTATTCCCGCAGGCATCGTCGGTTTCTTTTTTGGTGATGCTATTGAAACAATGTTTCGTTCGCCAACGGTGGTGGCAGTGAATTTAATGGTATGGGGTGTGGTCCTTTACGGGGCCGAACGCTACCGCGCGCGCAAAACGCGTGAGGGAGTTCTTTCGACCGAAAGTGAAGGTACCACTCGCACTCAGGCAACTGCGATGGCCATGTCTCAAGCGCTTGCGCTTGTTCCAGGCACAAGCAGGTCAGGTATTACTATGTCAGCGGGGATGGTGTGGGGGTTAAGCAAAAAAGCCGCGGCCGAGTTTTCTTTTCTTATGAGTATCCCGGTAATCGGTTTGTCGGCTTTGGTGAAGGGGGCTGAACTTGTGCGTGGTGCAGTATCGAGCGTTCCGCCCACAGTGCTTTTTGCCGGGTTTGTAGCCTCATTTGTCGCGGGTCTTTTTGCGATTTCCTTTTTGATGCGCCTCATCAATCGTTGGAGTTTTTTACCGTTTATGGTATATCGTATTGCGGTTGGTGTCCTTATTTTAGTTTTTCTTGTGTAGGCTATGGATGTCAAAGAAGTGTATCGTGAAATCATTATTGTCGCGCAAACGCTTGGGGTGCGTGTGTATGTGGTAGGTGGCGTGGTTCGTGACGCTCTTCTTGGTATTGAGGAAAGAAAAGATATTGATATGGTGGTTGTAGGGAGTGGGCTCGCGTTTGCCAATGCCTTTGCGGAACATGTCGGCGAAGATAGGGGAACGTTAGTTGAGTTTTCTGAGTTTGATACCGCCCGCTTTGTGTATACCAAAGAATTACCTGAAGGTGGAAAAGAAGTGTTGCTTGAATTAGAATTTGCCGGAGCACGTAGTGAATCGTACCGAGAAAGTTCACGGAAACCAGTTGTTACGGCCGCTACGCTTGAAGATGACTTGTCGCGCCGTGATTTTACGGTGAACGCGATGGCGCAAGAAATTACGGCTGGTGGACTCGGGCCTGTCATCGATCCGTTTAACGGCCTTGCTGATTTGCGAGAAAAAGTCCTTAAAACACCGCTCGACCCAGACACTACTTTTTTTGACGATCCACTTCGCATGATGCGCGCCGCTCGATTTGCGGCGCAGCTTGATTTTTCGATTGATCCCGGGGTGTTGGCATCGATGAAACAAAATGCCGAGCGTCTTAGTATTATTTCAGCAGAGCGAATGAACGAAGAACTTTTTAAGTTGTTAGCCACGCGGAAGCCGTCGATTGGGCTGAACTTGCTATATGGTACCACTCTTTTTGATCAGTTTTTTCCCGAGGTGACAGCACTTTCGGGGGTTGAAGAGGCGAATGGGTATTCACATAAAGATAATTTGTCGCACACGTTTGCGGTTGTTGATAATGTGGCTGAACTTTCCCCAAAACCCTTGTTGCGTTACGCGGCTCTTATGCATGATATCGCGAAGCCTGATACAAAAAAATTTATTCGTGGCCGTGGGTGGACATTTGACATGCACGAACATTTGGGCAAGAAAATGGCACGCGATATCAATCGTCGTTTACGGTTGTCGACCGACGAGAGTAAATATGTATGCAAACTCGTGCGCTGGCATCTTCAGCCGATTGCGCTTATGGACGACGGTATCACCGACAGTGCGGTACGGCGTTTGGTGGTTAATTTGGGCGACGATCTGAACGATCTTATGTTGCTGTGTCGCAGTGATATTACCACTGGGAACCAAAAGAAAAAAGCGCATCGCTTAAAAAATTATGATGAACTTGAAAAGCGCATTGTCGAACTGATTGAACGCGACAAACTCCGTGCGTTTCAATCACCGGTGCGGGGAGAAGATATTATGAATCTCGCTGGATTAAAGCCGGGACCAACTATTGGAAAAATAAAAAAAGAAATTGAACGAGCGATTTTGGATGGTGAGATTCCAAACGAATACGAGGCGGCAAAAGCGTATTTTGAGTCGATAAAAGAGCGGTTTTTGAACGATGCTGAAGCATGGGAAAAAACAACATAGGACGTTGGTGTATGGCGCAGAGTGTGATATACTTTTTCTATCAGGTATGCTCATGACGATTTGGCAAGAATATCTCTATCGACCGGTGTTTAACGGTCTTATTTGGATTTATAACAACTGGACTGATCTTAATTTTGGTTGGGCAGTAGTATACATGACCATTATTTTGCGTGTGGTACTGTTGCCGTTTACTTTGGTGACCGAACGTGACCGTGTGAAAAATGAAGCTCTTTCTAAAGAGATTGCGGCCGTAGAAAAAGAATTTCCAAATGATCAGGTGCAAAAGAAATTGGAAATTCGCAAGATCATGAAAAAAAGAAAAGTTCACCCGTGGGCTAAAATTTTGGTTTTAGGCGTACAGCTCGTCATGCTTCTTTTGCTCTATCAAGTATTTTTACGTGGAATTACTGGGGAAAAGATTTTGCGCATGCTCTACCCATCGGTTGATTTTCCAGGAGTCATTAACATTCATTTTTTTGGCTTTGACCTGGGGGAGAGATATGGGCTTTTGTGGCCAGGGTTGGTGGCCATCTTTTTGTTTATTGATACCTACCGTGATTTTCGGAAAAAGCAGACTGGACTCCAAAAACGCGATTTGACCTTTTTTTTCCTTTTCCCGACGTTTGTCTTTGTGCTCTTATGGCTCCTTCCAATGGTAAAATCACTCTTCGTACTTACATCTCTTCTTTGTTCGGTGGTTATTGGTGGGGTAAGTAGTATTATTTTTCGCCCACAGAAAGATGCGGGCAAGAGTTGATTTTTTAGGCCATTTATGCTATACTAAGGGTATATTTTTACCTCTCCTATGAGCAGTGATTCCCTTGATAAACTCATGTATTCGTTCGTGATGGAAGATGTCCTAAAGGGTTTTTTTATCAATGTGCCGCCAGGGTATGTAGCCTGCGTGTACGACCTGGGTCGTGGAGTGTTGAAAAAGGTGTTAACCCCTGGAATCCACTTCAAAATCCCTTTTTGGCAAAAAGCAAAGTTATTTAATACACAAACCCTTGAATATAGCATTTCACGCGAATTTAACGCGCA
>CAZYEQ010000027.1:2952-7406 GCA_964646505.1 uncultured Gammaproteobacteria bacterium | reverse complement strand
TCTTGGGCGCATTGTGCGTGAACCCTGCTTTCTCGAGCGCTTGGGGATATTCCAATTGCTGCGGTGTCAAAAGATGAAAAACGCATTGGCGTAGAAGGCACGATTTTGCTACGCTTAGACATTCATCAAATTCCGGCCATTTGGCAAACGATCGGTGAAGATTTTGTGGCAAAAATTATCCGCCCAAGCGTGCGCAGTCGTATTCGCATGGTAGCAAGTCGCTATGACTATACGGATATTGTTGGCCCGATGCGCGACACCATGGAGGCTGATTTGAAAAACGAACTCGAACGTATTTTTTACGCGCGTGGGATATTTGTCGAAAATGTTCTTCTGTCTGAAATCGCGAGCATTTCTGAGTATTCGAAAGCGGCGAAGGAGTAGGGTGGTAATTGTCGCAGCAAGAAAGAAGTGCTTTAAGGCACTTCTTTTGACTTTTTTTGTATTATTCTCTATAGTATCCACCCGATAAGGAGGTCTCATAATGGTAGACAAGTCAAACGGCACTGTCTCATCCTCCGCTGATGCCGCAGAGCAAGTGTGGTGGTGTGCCGATTGTGATGCATGTGCGCATGAAATCCATTTTCTCGACAAAGGTCGTTCGGATCAGGTGCACTACTGTCCTCGTTGCAGGAGCGAGTATGTGTATCCTGATGGCCTGTTGGCGTGCGATGAGTGTGGCGAGGAACAGTGCGTTATGCCGGGGGAAAATCGGATTGGTAAAGGGTGTACCCGAACAAGTGTTTGGATTGATGAGGATGGCGAGGATGTCCATCGTCTGTGCTGCGGCACTTTTCAGTCCAAGAAACCGAGGGTGATCAACTATCCGTAGACGAATTCTCGGGAAAACCGGGGGGCATGTCCGACCCATATCGGACTCATTCAAAAGTAGCCTTACAGAAGGCTTTTTTTGTTTTTCTGCTACTCGATTTCTGTGGATAGCTTGGGGTTTGACACTATTTTTTGAGAGTGGTATTATCACTCAAGATATATGAGTGATAATCTGAATACGCGCCAAAAAGCGCTTCTCAAAATGGTCATCGAAACCTATATTGCCTCGGCCGAACCGGTTGGGTCAAAGTTTTTGTCAGAAGAAGGGGGTTTTGAGGTAAGCGGCGCGACCCTGCGCAATGAAATGCGTGAACTAGAGGAAAAAGGGTATCTCACGCATCCGCACACCTCGGCCGGCCGCATTCCAACCGAACTCGGGTATAAGCTGTATATTAAGGAGCTTATGAAGCCTGAGGTACTTTCTAAAAAAACTCAAAAAGGGATAGAAGATGCTTTAAAAGAACTTGAAGGCACGGAACGCGCGAAAGAGTTGGCCAAATATATCGCGGCGTATGCTGGCGCGGCGGTTATCATGGCGCATCACCGCGATTCACTATACTACACCGGTCTTTCGCAATTATTTTCTCAGCCCGAGCTGTTTGAGCAATCGCACGCGCTCAATATCTCAACCATGTTTGATCAGTGTGAAGAGAGGGTGGCTATATTGTACCGCTTGGTACAGGAGCCTGTGCAGGTGTTTGTTGGTACGGAAAATCCGCTTGGGGCAGCCTGTGGCACAGTGGTCTTTCGGGTGGGGCAGCGGTTGGTTGCCATTTTAGGGCCCATGCGCATGAACTACGCCAAAATTGTGGGTTTATCACAGTATTTAATTCAATCATAACCATACAGATATGACACAACATGATGATGATATGAAGCACGATATGACAGAGGGTGTGAAAGAAGAGGCACCGGCAGCAGAAGAAAAAAAAGAAGAATATAAAGAACAGTGGTTACGGGCGGTGGCTGATTACCAAAACTTACAAAAAGAAATGAGCTCACAGCGAGCCGAATGGGCGCGTATGAGCGAGGTACAGGTGATCGAAGAGTTTTTACCGGTGTACGACAATTTTAAAAAAGCCTTTGCGCATAAGCCTGACAGTGAAGATAAGCCGTGGCAAAACTGGGCAACGGGCATCGGGTTTATTATGCAGCAGTTTGCGTCGGTGCTAAAAGCGCATGATATTGAGGAGATGGCGACTGTTGGCGAGCAATTTGATCCAACGAAACATGATTCAGTAGGCGAAGAAGTGCAGGCAGGAAAATCAGCAGGCACTATTATTCGCGAAGTTGATGGCGGGTACATGCTCAAAGGGAAAGTACTCAAGGTCGCAAAAGTGATTGTGGCTGGGGAAGAAACATAAACCCGTTTATTCATACCCCTGTACTGATCTGTACAATCGTACAAGGAGTATATTGTATAAAATATATGCCTCTCATTCCGTGGAACAACTCATTTGACCCATTTACTGATATTGATGCCGTGCTTGACTCACGGCGCTCACTCACTCCATTTCGTGGCATGCAAAATGCCTTTGCACCTGCTCTTGATGTGTATGAAGATAAAGAAAATGTGGTCGTTGAAACCCCACTTGCTGGCATTGATCCAGCTCAGGTAAAAGTAAGTTTTGAAAAGGGGGTTCTCACTATTGCAGGCTCGACCCAAAAAGAACACGAGATTGAGGAGAAAAATTATTACCGAAAAGAAGTGCGCAGTGGTTCGTTTTATCGGCAAGTGCCGCTCCCAGTGGCAGTGGCAGAAGAAAAGGTGGTTGCGGAATTTGAAAACGGAATTTTAAAAATCACGTGCCCAAAAGCAGAACACGACACACCAAAAAAAATCGAAGTAAAAATTGTAAAAAAAGATAAAAAAGATATCTAATATGGAAACGTGGTCAGTTCAAGAAGGAGACGTGGTTGAAGTGATCGGCGCGCTTTCTTCCGAAGGGTTGAAAATGGTTGGGACACTCAAAGAAATAGGTGAAGAGGCAATTTCTCTTGAAACCGACGATAATAGTATTGTCACGGTTCGAACAAAGGATATCGTTCTTCTCAAAAAACGGTGCCTACGTCCGCCTCAATCAGAAACATAACATTCATTTATATATAGTAATTATATCTATTATGCCAAAAATTCTTGGAATCGATCTTGGAACAACAAACTCATGTATGGCCATCGTGGAAGGTGGTCAGCCAAAGGTATTGGAAAATAAAGAAGGGTTTCGCACCACACCATCTGTCATTGCGGTTTCAAAAACAGGGGAACGTTTGGTCGGGCAACTCGCGAAACGCCAAGCCGTCACGAACCCAAAAAACACGCTTTATTCGATTAAGCGTCTTATTGGTCGCAAACCTGCTGATAAAGAGGTTGATTTGGTGAAACAACACGCGCCATATGAGGTGGTAGACGAAGGCGGTCAGGTAAAAGTGAAATTGGCCGACAAAGCCTATGCTCCGCCAGAAATTTCAGCCATGGTTTTGCAAAAACTAAAAGCAGATGCTGAAGAAAAATTGGGTGAAAAAATTACCCAAGCGGTTATTACTGTACCAGCGTACTTTGATGATTCACAGCGCCAAGCCACGAAACACGCGGGTGAAATTGCCGGCCTTGAGGTGCTTCGTATTATCAACGAACCAACGGCCGCAGCGTTTGCGTATGGGTTTGATAAGAAAAACGATCAAAAAATTGTCGTCTACGATTTGGGTGGCGGTACGTTTGATGTATCTGTCCTTGAAATCTCACACGATCACGAAACCAGCCAATCAACGGTTGAGGTAAAAGCAACAAATGGTGACACCCACCTTGGTGGTGACGACTTCGACAAAAAAATTATCGAATATATTTTGGCTGAATTCAAAAAAACTGAAGGCGTTGACCTTTCCAAAGACGCACTGTCGCTTCAGCGTGTGAAAGATGCTGCGGAAAAAGCGAAAATCGAGCTGTCTTCAACTCCTGAGGTAGAAATTAATGAACCGTTTATCACTTCAACATCAGAGGGTCCAAAGCATTTGAACTTAAAACTCTCACGTTCAAAGCTTGAGGAACTTGTGATGGATTTGGTCGAAAAAACCATGGGTCCAGTGCGCCAGGCACTCACCGATTCAGGATACAGCAAATCAGATATCAACGAAGTGGTCATGGTCGGAGGCATGACTCGCATGCCGCTTGTGGTCAAAAAAGTAGAAGAATTTTTTGGTAAAAAACCAAACATTACCGTGAATCCAGACGAGGTGGTAGCGGTTGGTGCGGCCATTCAGGCTGGGCAACTTCAGGGTGATCTTGGAAAAGATATTCTTCTTCTTGATGTTACCCCACTTTCCCTTGGTATTGAAACGATGGGTGGAGTGATGACGAAACTTATTGAAAAAAACACCACAATTCCAACATCGAAATCACAGGTATTCTCAACCGCGGCCGACAATCAACCGAGTGTGCAAATTGTTGTACTCCAAGGTGAGCGTCCAATGGCACACGACAACAAAAATCTTGGCACCTTCATGCTTGACGGTATTCCGCCAGCACCTCGCGGCGTGCCGCAGGTGGAAGTGAAGTTTGATATTGATGCCTCGGGCATCCTCACGGTCACCGCGAAAGAAAAAACCACCGGCAAGGAGCAGTCCAT
>CAZYEQ010000027.1:0-2942 GCA_964646505.1 uncultured Gammaproteobacteria bacterium | reverse complement strand
GACGGTTCAGGATTCTCGGCTTCCAATGAATTGGTGAAGTTTGATATTGATGCTAATGGCATCCTTCATGTGTCAGCGAAAGACAAGGCAACCGGAAAAGAGCAGTCAATTCGCATTGAAGCGTCAAGTGGGTTATCAAAAGAAGAAATTGAACGCATGAAAAAAGATGCTGAAGTGCACGCGGAAGAAGATAAAAAGCAGCGCGAACGCATTGAGGCGCGTAACATTGCGGATTCGCTTATTTTCACCACTGAAAAAATGATGAAAGATGTAGAAGAAAAGAAGGTGGCAGTGACTGATGATGAAAAGAAAAAAGTAGAAGAAGCCCTTGCAAAACTCAAAGAAGTGAAAGATAAAGATGATGTGGAAGCGATTAAAAAGGCAGGGGATGAGCTTTCGACAGCGGCCCAGGTGATTGGCACGAAAATGTATCAGGCTGAGCAAGCGTCTGGCGGTCAAGCAGCGCAACCAGAAACCGAACCAAAAAAGGATGAGGGCGGTACGGTAGAGGGTGAAGTGGTCGATGACAAAAAATAATGTTCTGTGTATACGAGAATACCTGCGGCATCATGCCGCAGGTCGTTCTATGTCATAACGTCAGTGGCTTCACCACTGGTTTACTTGTCTTCATATAGGTATGGCCAATAAAGACTACTATAAGATTCTTGGTGTTGAAAAAACTGCCTCTGACGATGAAATTAAAAAATCATTTCGTAAGTTAGCGCATCAATATCACCCCGATAAGCAGGGTGGAGATGAGACCAAGTTTAAAGAAATTAACGAAGCGTATCAGGTGCTCTCAAACAAAGAGAAGCGTGCGAAATACGACCAGTTTGGATCGGACTTTGAATCGCAGGGTGGGTTTGGTGGTGGTATGGGCTGGGAAGATTTTATGCGCCAGGCTCGCGGCGGTCAGGGTGGTGGGTTTGAGTTTAACATGGGCGGCATGAATTTTGGCGATTTATTTGGCGACATGTTTGGGTTTGGTGGCGGCGGCGGACGCGGCCGTAATCGAGGACGCGACATTCAGGTTGATATTGAGATTCCCTTTCGTCAGGCAGTATTTGGCACGGAACACGAAATAAAACTTACGAAACACAACGCGTGCGATGTGTGCAATGGCACAGGCGCGGAGCCTGGAAGTAAAATGGATACCTGTAAGACGTGTCAAGGGCGCGGTCAGGTAATACGCATGCAACAAACCATTCTTGGAGCCATGCAAACAGCCACCACTTGTACAGACTGTAATGGACGCGGGCAAAAGGCCGCGAAAAGTTGTAAGCATTGTGGCGGTGATGGGGCTGTGAAGAGTGAAAGTGTATATCGGGTGAAAATACCCGCAGGCATTGATGAGGGTGGAACGATTCGTTTGCAGGGAAAAGGGGAATACCCGGGTATGGGTAATGAGTCAGGTGATCTGTATGTTATTGTCCATGTTAAAAACGATAAGGCGTTTGTGCGCGACGGCAATGATGTGCACACCGATGTGCATGTGTCATACCCACAAGCCGTGCTTGGTGACGAGGTTGGTATTGAGACACTCGACGGGCACAAAACCATAAAAATTCCCGAAGGTGTGCAGCCTATGGAACGCATTCGTTTGAAAGGGTTGGGTGTGCCAAGTTTGCGTGGTGGCGGTCGAGGCGATCATTATGTGCGAGTGATTCTTGATGTCCCAAAGAAGCCAAGTAAACACTTAAAGAAACTTCTTGAAGAAGCAAAAAAAGAACTCTCGTAATCCGAGAGTTCTTTTGTGTAGAAGATATGGCGCAGGTTAATTCCCGCGCATGACAATTATTTCAAGCTCATAACAAGGAATGGGTTCAGTAAAGTTTTTTAATGTAGTACGTGAGAAAGGTTTCTATGAATAACGATTGGTTTCATCGCAATGATTTCGGTTTTATAATACGGTATTTCCGGAATATCCTGTAAAAGGTAGATTGGTTTTTTCAAAATATAGGCAAAGCCCATTTCAAGAAAGCTATTGCCGCCAATGTATCCTTTGATATCGTGTTTGTCGTAATTAAGTACAAGCACTACATCGCTTTTTTGAATATTTTCCCAATGTTCAGTGAGTACATCAAGTTCTGCTTTTTGTTTAAGTTTAAGGGTCTCTTTTTCATCATCACTTAATCCTATAAATAAATCATTACGATTTGAAGGGATGGCTGTGTGACCATGTTCCTCAAACCATGACTGCGCTTCCTTCGCTTTTTCGGCGTACTGCATGCTATGACAAAGTGTGATAATCATACGATTCTTTTTAAGAACGCCGGGCATTAAGAGCTTTATTCACTTCTTTATCGGGGGCCGCATTTTGCGCTCGGGGAACATGTACCAGGCGCACTTTTGTAAATACTTGCATCGCTTTCCACGCTTGCATAAAAAGAGTTTGTAAATGGGGTTCTTTGACTTTCCATTTCCCTTTGAGTTGCTCAATCACGAGTTTGCTGTCAGCGCGGCACTCAACTTCAGTTGCTCCCAGTTCTTTTGCCTTATGGAGGGCTGAAATTATAGCTTGGTACTCAGCTACATTATTCGTTTGCACACCTAAATATTCTCCGTAGGAAACGAGTACTTCTCCCTGTTCGTTTTGAATCACGACGCCGAGCGCTGCCGGACCAGGGTTACCACGCGCGCCGCCATCGGTATAGGTAATAAGTTTCATACGTTTAAGAATGAGTAACAGCAAAAAGCCATCGTGTGTCTGTGTCCACACCGCGGCCAACTGCTTGACGTGACCATGCGTCCATAAATTGAGAGCGACTCATAGTGTGGTTGTCACCATCAAGCGGGTCAGCAAATACAATGTGTGTTTTCGTGAGTCGTCTCACAAGTGCGTAGTGATGCACTTCTTCACGAACATGATAAAAACAAACAATGACCGCAAAGTTCTGTTTCAAAAGATACTTGATATCATACAAACTTGTATGTTCACGAAT